>NZ_JBQOUX010000118.1:0-25397 GCF_052216785.1 Streptomyces sp. JW3
CGCCGGCACCGCGCCGGCCACCGCGGCGCCCAGACCCTCCGGGCGGGCGGCCGGTACGCCGGTCCGGGCGGCCAGCGTCAGCGCCAGCCGGGCGACGACCGCCGAGACCACGGCGGCCAGCGCGCCCCGGGTCCAGGAGGCGCCGTACGCCTGCGCCAGCGCGGCCACTTGGCCGAGCAGCACCAGCGCCAGGGCGAGGACGCCGAACGGCCCGATGTCCGACTGCTTCATGATCCGCAGCGCGTCCGCGGCGGGCTTCCCGCTGCCCAGCCCGTCCGCGGTGTCGGCCAGCCCGTCCAGGTGCAGTCCGCGGGTGAGCACCGCCGGTACGGCGACGGTGGCGACGGCGGCCAGTGGCGGGCCCGCGCCGAGGGCGAGCAGGACGAGCCCGGCCGCGGCGGACGCCGCCCCGACCGCCAGCCCGGCCAGCGGCGCGCACAGCATGCCGCCGCGCGCGGCCGGCCGGTCCCAGCGGGTCACCTCGACGGGGAACACGGTGAGGGTGCCGAAGGCGAAGCGCAGGCCGTCGGCGAACGGGGCGGTGGGCATCGCCGCAGACTATCCGCCGGTCGCCGGGGGACCCGCGCCGGTCGGGGATAAAGTGCGCAGATGGGAGATTGGTGGCACCGAAACATCGTCGAACCGGGCAAACTGCCGCTGCTCCTCGCCCTGGGCGCCTTCGTCCTCACGTTCGTGGTCACCCGGGTCGTCACCCGTCTGATCCGGGCCGGGAAGGGCCCGTTCGGCAATGTGCGGGCCGGCGGGGTCCACATCCACCACGTGGTCCCGGGCATCGTCCTGACCGTCGTCGGCGGCTTCGGCGCGGTGGCCGGCGGCCGGCACGGGTTCGGCTCCGCGCTGAGCGCCGTGCTGTTCGGGGTCGGCGCGGGGCTGGTCCTGGACGAGTTCGCGCTGATCCTCCACCTCGACGACGTCTACTGGACCGAGGCCGGCCGCAAGAGCGTCGAGGTCGTCGTGGTCACCGCGGCGCTGGTCGGGCTGATGCTGGCCGGGTTCACCCCGTTCGGCGTCGACGGGCTGTCGCAGGACGAACTGCGGGACCGCGTCAACGTCATCTCGACCGTCGCGGGCAACTTCCTCTTCTCGCTCCTCGCCCTGAGCAAGGGCAAGACCAGGCTCGCGGTGTTCGGGGCGGTCGTCCCGCTGGTCGCCCTGGTCGGCGCGGTGCGGCTGGCCCGGCCGGGCTCACCCTGGGCCCGCCGCTGCTACGCCCGGCGCCCCCGGGCCCGGGCCAGGGCCGCGCTGCGCGCCTACCGCCACGACCGCCGCTGGTCGGGCCCGCGCCGCGTCGTACAGGACTGGATCGGGGGCCGCCCGGACCCGGGACGGCCGGCGGACCGGCGGTAACGGCGGTAACGGCGGTAACGGGTTATGCCTTGTCGGTGGCGTCGGTTGCGTCCGACCCCTCCAGTCCCTCCGAGCCCTCCAGTCCCTCCGGCTCCTCCAGTCCCTCCGGCTTCTCCGGCTTCTCGGATTCGTCCCCCCGCTCCGGCAACTCCGCCGCCAGTGCCGCCGCGGCCTGCACCAGCGGCAGGGCGAGCAGGCCGCCCGTGCCCTCGCCGACCTGTACGCCCTGCGTGAGCACCGGCTCCAGGGCCATCCGGTCCAGGGCCTTCGCCTGGCCCGGCTCCCCGCTGTCGTGCGCGGCCAGCCACCAGTCCGGCGCGCGGAACGCGATCCGCTGTCCGACCAGCGCGCAGGCGGCCGTCACCACCCCGTCCAGCAGCACCGGCATCTTCCGTACCGCGCTCTGCAGCAGGAACCCGGTCATCGCGGCGAGGTCGGCGCCGCCGACCGTGGCCAGCAGCTGGAGCTGGTCCCCGAGGACCGGCCGGGCCCGCCGCAGCGCGTCGCGGATCGCCGCGCACTTGCGCATCCAGGCCAGGTCGTCGATGGCCTGCCCGCCCCGCCCGGTCACCACCGACGCGTCCGTCCCGCACAGCGCCGCGACCAGCACCCCCGCCGCCGTGGTGCCGCCGACGCTCACATCGCCCAGTACCACCAGGTCGGTACCGGAGTCGGCCTCCTCGTCGGCCACCGCGACCCCGGCCCGGAAGGCGGCCGCCGCCTCCTCCAGGGTCAGGGCGTCCTCGACGTCGATCCGGCCGCCGCCGCGCCGCACCCGGTGCCGTACCACCTCGGCCGGCAGCGACCGCGGGTCGCAGTCCAGCGCCATGTCGACCACCCGCACCGGTACGCCGAGCCGCCGGGCCAGCACCGACACCGGCCGGCCGCCCGCCAGCACCTCGCGCACCAGCTCGCCGGCGCTGCCCGCCGGACGGGACGAGACATCCAGCTCGGCCACCTTGTGATCGCCGGCGAAGAGCACCACCCGGGGCCGCTCGACCGGCCGTACCGGTACCGCGGACTGCGCCGCGGCCAGCCACTCGCCCAGGTCGTCCAGGCGGCCCAGCGCCCCGGGGGGCACGACCTGACGTGCGCGGCGCGCCTCGGCGTCACGGCGTACCCCGCCGTCCGGGCGCTCGATCAGGTCGGTGAAGTCGTCGAGATTCAGCGAGCTCATTCGCCGAACAGTACCGGCCCGATCGCGCGCGTCCGAGGGCACATCCGCCCCTCGTCCGAGCGCCGTCTTGGCAGCCGCGATCGGCATCCCATACGTTCCGGTTTGCCGGGGAATGTCGCCATGTCGTCCCCCGCTCCGCCCCGACCGGGAGCCGCCCGTGTCCACACCGCCGTCGCCCTCCGCCCCGTCCCCCTCGGCCCTGCCGCTGTTCGCCGCCCCGCCCGCGCCCCGGCAGCCGCCCCGCCGCGCGGACTGCCCCTGGTGCGGCTCCCGGCGGCTGCGCCCCCGCCAGCCCGCCACCGCCCCGGCCGCCCGCTGCGCGCTCGTCGTCTGCCGGGACTGCCGGCACGCCTTCCGCAACCCGCCGCCCGGCCCGGACCGCCCGGACGGCGCCCTGGTGCGGGCCGGCGCCGCCCTGCGGCACCTGCTGGCCGCCCGCGCGCTGCTGAGCCGCTGCCCCGAACCGGAGAGCTGGCTGGACGTCGACACCGGCGACGCCCGCTTCCCGAGCACGGCGCGGCGGTTCTTCCCGTACACCTCCTTCGACGGCCTCGACCCCACTCACCGCGTGCTGCGCGCCCGGACCGCCGAGCGGGTGGAGGAGGCGTACGTCGGCCGGCTGACGGACCCGCACCTCACCGCCCGGCTGCGGGCCCGCTACGACGTGGTCAGCGTGCTGCGCCCGGAGCGCAGCCCGGACCCGCGCGCCGAACTGCACGCCGCGCTGCGGGCGTTGCGCCCCGGCGGGCATCTGCTCCTCGACGTCGCCGACCCGCGCGTCCTGCTCGCGCACCCGCCCGGCACCCGGCCCACCGCCCGGCTGCGCGCCGAGCTGCGGGAGTACGGCTGCGTGCCGCTCACCCCGGCGGGCAGCCGGCGGATCATCGCCCGCACCGCGCCCGCCCAGCCCCGTACCGCCCCCGCTCAGCCCCGCAGCACCAGCGCCTGACCGGCCACCACCAGCAGGACCTGCTCGCACTCGGCGGCGAACGCGGCGTTCAGCCGGCCGAGTTCGTCCCGGTAGCGGCGGCCCGACGCGGTGGCCGGCACGATGCCCGAGCCCACCTCGTTGGAGACCGCGACGACCATGCGCCTGCTCGCGCGCACCGCCGCCGTCAGCTCCCGCACCCGCTCGCGCAGCGCCTTCTGCCCGCCGGCCGCCCACCGGTCGTCGTCCCACGCCCCGACGACGTCCATCGCGTCCGTCAGCCACAGCGACAGACAGTCGACGAGCAGCGGCGGACCGTCCCGCGTCAGCAGCGGCACCAGGTCGCAGGTCTCGGTGGTGCGCCAGGTACCCGGGCGGCGCTCCCGGTGGGTGGCCACCCGCGCCGCCCACTCGGTGTCCCCGCCGCGCGTCCCGCCGGTCGCCACGTACCGCACGTCGGGGAAGGACTCCAGTCGCCGTTCCGCCTCCACCGACTTGCCCGACCGCGCCCCGCCCAGCACCAGCGTGCGGCGCGGCAGGTCGGGCACGTCCTCGTAGCCGCCCACGGTCAGCGTGGTCCCGTCCGGCACCGCGCGGGCGCCCGCCGCCGCCAGCCGGCGCCGCAGCTCGGGCCCCGGCGGCACGTCGTGGTCCAGGTGCACGGCGACGACGTCGGTGGCCGGGCCCACCGCGCCGACCGCCCGCAGCCTGGCCAGCGCGTCCGGCCGGCCCACCAGGTCCGCGAGCACCAGGTCGTAGGCGTCGGCCGGCTCCTCCAGCCCGGCGGGCGCGCCGCCCGGCGGCAGATACAGCAGCCGCTGCCCGTCCGGGCCGGTCACCGCGTAGCCGGTGCCCGGCGCGTCCATCGCCACCGCCCGCACCCGATGCCCGGTCAGCAGCGCCAGCTCCCGGCCGTCCGGCACCCGGCCCGGCTGCGGCAGCCCGGCCGGCACCTCGACGGCCGGGCCGTCCGCCGGGTGCGACAGCAGCACCTGGCCCACCCCGGCCAGCGAATGCCCGGAGCGGGCGGCGGCGAACACCGCGCCGGGCGTCAGGTCCAGCAGCAGCGCCCCGTCCACCAGCAGCGCGGTCGCCGCGCGCGCGTCAGCGCCCTGGGCGACGGCGCAGGCCGCGCAGGGACAGTCGGGGCGGGGGAGTCCCGCGGGGGCACCGGTGCCGAGCAGAGTCACGTCCACGCACCGATTTTCGCCGGTCGCCCGCCGACCTGCGCGTCCGAGACCGCCAACGGGCCCTCGGCCCGCCCGGCGAAGCACATAGGCTGCGACCGGGCGCCGGACCAAGATCCGGCGACCGCTCTGCAGGTGCTCACATCTGGGCTCACATCTGGGCTCACAGCTGGGAGGCGTACATGGCGGCATGGACGTGGCGGTTCGAGACGGCCGACGGGACGGAGGTCCAGCCCGCGGTGCAGCCGGAGGAGTTCACGACCCAAGGGGACGCCGAGTCGTGGCTCGGGGAGTACTGGAAGGAACTCAAGGAGGGCGGCACCGACCAGGTGCGGCTCTTCGAGGACGCCGCGGAGATCTACGGTCCGATGCGGCTGCACGGCGAGGACGCGTAGCCGACGGGTGCCGATGGGCGGGGGCGGCGGCCGGCGGGCCGCCCCCGCCCGCACTGCCTCACGTCCCGGCCGCCTGACGTCCCGGCCGCCTCACTGCTCGTCGAGCGTCACCTCCGCGGTCCGCTCGTCGCCGTCACGGGTGAACGTGACCTTCGTCCGGTCCCCGGGCCGCAGCGCGGCCAGCGCCTCGGCGAGCGAGGTGACGGTGGTGATGCCGCTGTCGCCCACCTCGGTGATGACGTCCCCGGACCGCAGCCCCGCCCGCTGGGCCGCGCCGCCGTCCCGCACCTCGACGACGGCCACCCCGGCGGCCCGGTAGCCGGAGTCGACCACCGTACGGCCGGTGATGCCGAGCGCGGCCCGGCCGGAGTCGGTGACCTCGCCCTTCTCGACGATCTGCCCGGCGACCGTCGTGACCATCGACGCCGGGATGGCGAACCCGATGCCGGGCGCCGCGCTGTCGCCGAGGTTCGGGTCGGTCGCGGCCAGCGTCGGGATGCCGATCACCTGGCCGTCGAGGTTCACCAGGGCGCCGCCGCTGTTGCCGGGGTTGATGGCGGCGGAGGTCTGCACCATGTTGGCCAGCGTCGCGCCGGTGCCGCCGCCCGAACTGCCCTCCGTGACGGTCCGCCCGGTGGCCGAGACGATGCCCTGGGTCACGCTGGAGGACAGCCCGAGCGGCGAGCCCATCGCCAGCACGATCTGTCCCACGGCGACCTTCGCGGAGTCCCCGAACTCCGCCGCCTGCACGCCGTCCGGCACCCGGTCCAGCTTCACCACCGCGAGATCCTGCTCCGGGTAGGACGAGACGAGCTTCGCGGGCAGCGGGTCCTCGCTGTGCGCGGTGGTCACCCGGAAGGTGCGCTGGTCACCGACGACGTGCGCGTTGGTGACGACGTGGCCCTTGTTGTCGTAGACCACGCCCGAGCCCAGGTCGTCGGCGCCCTGGATCTGCACCACCGACGGCAGTACGTCGTCGATCACCCGCCGGTAGTCGCTCTCCAGGTCGTCCGCGGCCCGCGGCGCGGCGGCCCGCGCGGTCCGCTGCACCGGTGCGCCGGCCTCGGAACATCCGGCGAGCACGACGGCGGCACAGCCGAGCGCGGTCACGGCGGCGACGGCACGGAGGCGGGCACAGCGGCGGGAGAGGTCCATGCCCCGAGTCTCACCGGGGGACCGCCCGCCCGGCGCCCGGTGAGCACCCGAACGGGCGCGGGACGAAGACTCCGCCCGGGATCAGGACCCGGGCGTCAGCCCCGTACCCCGCACAGGTGCAGCAGCGCCGCCACCCCCCGGTACGGGTCCGTGCGGCCCGCCCGTTCCTCCGCCGCCAGCAGGGTCTCCAGGTCGTCCGGGACCGGGGCGCCGTCCGGTGCCGTGTCGGTGAAGACCCGGACGCCGTACCAGGTGTGCAGCGGCGCGCCGATGCCCGCGAGCGTCGCGGTCAGCGCCGCCCGCCGGTCCGCGCGCACGCCGGTGCCCGCCCGGACCGGCGGTTCGCCGTCCGGGTCGGTACGGGACCGGGGGACCTGCGCGGTGGGCTCGAGCGCCGCCAGCGCGTCCGCCCACCGGCCGCCCAGGCCCGGCCGCATCGCCGGCGCGTCGCCGTTGCGCACCAGCAGCGACAGCAGCCCGCCCTGGGCGAGCACCCGGGCCAGCCCCGCCAGCAGCGGGTCGGGCTCCTCGACGTACATCAGCACGCCGTGGCACAGCACCACGTCGAAACTGCCCGGCAGGAAGTGCACGCCGGTGTCCCGGCCGTCGCCCTCGATGATCCGCATCCGGTCCTGGATGCCCGGCGGCTGCCCGGCGAGCGCCTCGCGGGCCGCGGCGGTCAGTACGGCGTCCCGCTCCAGGCCGGTCACCTGGTGCCCGGCCCGGGCCAGCCGCAGCGCCTGCGTGCCCCGCCCCATGCCGACGTCCAGCACCCGCAGCCGGCGCCCGACCGGGAACCGCCCGACGAGCTGCTCGTCGAGCTGCCGGGCCACCAGCTCCTGGCGCACGATGTCGCGCAGACCGCCGCCCGGGCCGTCCAGACGGACCCCCGCGTCCCCGGCGAACGGAATCCCGCTCAGGGCCGCTCCCCGCGCTTGACCTGCGGCTTCGGCAGTCGCAGCCGACGCATCTGGAGCGAGCGCATCAGCGCGTAGGCGATGGCGCCGCGCTTGTTCTCGTCGCCGAAGCGCTCCCGCAGGGCCTTCTTCAGCCGGACGGCGCTGACGATCGAGTCCAGCACGATCAGCACGATCACCACCAGCCACAGCAGCAGCGCGATGTTCTGCAGCGACGGCACCTGGATCACGCTCAGCACGAGGATGAACACGGCCATCGGCAGGAAGTACTCCGCGATGTTGAACCGGGAGTCGACGAAGTTGCGGGCGAACTTGCGGACCGGGCCCTTGTCCCGGGCCGGCAGATACCGCTCGTCGCCGCTGGCGAGCGCCTGGCGCTGCCGCTCCAGCGCGCTGCGGCGGTCCTCGCGCTGCCGCTTGGCGGCCTCCTTGCGCGTGGTCGGCGTATGGGCGACGCTGCGCCGCTGGCTCTGGGCCTGGCTGCGCTTGGGCGTCGGGCGACCCTTGGGGGCCTGCGGGTCGCGGGGCTGACTGGAGTCGGTCGGCGACCCTGCGGTCGCGGCCTTCTCTTCCTTGGCACGGCTACGGAACACAAAACCCAAGGGTAAGCGCTTGACCCGCATGGACCACAGTCCGGCGGGGAACGATCCCGCAACACCGTTCGTCTCCCAGGGGACCACCTACTCCTCACGCGGGATCAGGAACGTACGCAGTCGTCCTTGGGGATGAGCGCATCCGTCCCCGAACAGTGCGGTAATGGATGCAGACCCCGTACCGTGGGTTCTGTTGCAGTCGCTGGAGCCGGAGTCCGTCAGAAGGGGGCGCGCGAAGCCCATGAGCGGTGTCATGAAGCGTATGGGGATGATCTTCCGCGCGAAGGCGAACAAGGCCCTTGACCGGGCCGAGGACCCGCGCGAAACCCTCGACTACTCGTACCAGAAGCAGCTGGAGCTGCTCCAGAAGGTGCGCCGCGGCGTCGCCGACGTGGCCACCAGCCGCAAGCGCCTGGAGCTCCAGCTCAACCAGCTCCAGTCGCAGTCCTCGAAGCTGGAGGACCAGGGCCGCAAGGCGCTCGCGCTGGGCCGGGAGGACCTGGCCCGCGAGGCGCTCTCCCGGCGCGCCGCCCTCCAGCAGCAGGTGACCGACCTGGAGACGCAGCACGCCACGCTCCAGGGCGAGGAGGAGAAGCTCACCCTGGCGGCCCAGCGGCTCCAGGCCAAGGTCGACGCCTTCCGCACCAAGAAGGAGACGATCAAGGCCACCTACACCGCCGCCCAGGCGCAGACCCGGATCGGCGAGGCGTTCTCCGGCATCTCCGAGGAGATGGGCGACGTGGGCCTGGCGATCCAGCGGGCCGAGGACAAGACCGCCCAGCTCCAGGCGCGGGCCGGCGCGATCGACGAACTGCTCGCCTCGGGTGCCCTGGACGACCAGTCCGGCATGCACAAGGACGACATCCAGGCCGAGCTGGACCGGCTCTCCGGTGGTACGGATGTAGAGCTGGAGCTGCAGCGGATGAAGGCCGAGCTGGCCGGGGGATCCTCCGCCGGGAAGCAGGCCATCGAGGGCGGCGAGCGGACCGAGCAGCCCCAGCAGCAGCCGCAGGACACCCCGCGCTTCGACAAGCAGTAGCCGACGCGACAGCCCGAGCAGAGCCCACGCCGAGGAGGGCGACATGATCGTACGGATCATGGGGGAGGGGCAGGTGAGACTGGCCGACGGCCACCTCACCGAGCTGGACAAACTGGACGACGAGCTCCTGGTCGAGATGGAGGGCGGCGACGGCCCCGGCTTCCGCCGCACCCTCACCGCCCTGCTCGCCAAGGTCCGCGAACTGGGCACCCCGCTGCCCGACGACTCCCTGGAGCCGTCCGAGCTGATCCTCCCCGCCGAGGACGCGACCTTGGAGGACGTACGGGAACTGCTCAGCGACGTCGGACTGATTCCCGGCGGTGCCTGAAAAGGGACGGTCGGATCGGCACCGGGCGGCAAGGCAGCCGGCGTCCGCCCAGCTACCGTAGACAGCCGTGAGCACCCTCACCCGCGCCCGCTGCCGGCTGGGCGCCCACCCCGCCGCCACCGATGCCTGTCTGGCCGCCGCCGTCCTGGTGTGCATGGTGGCCGGCTCCTTCACCGACCCGCACGGCCCGGACGGCGTCACCTGGGCGGTGCGCAGCCCCGACCCGCTCAGCCTGGTCCTCATGACCGTCGGCGCCGCCGCCCTCGCCCTGCGCCGCCGCGCCCCGCTGGCCGTCCTCGCCCTCACCGGCGGCGTCTCCGTCGTGGAGAGCGTCACCGGCGACCCGCGCGCGCCCGTGGTGATGTCGGCCGTCGTCGCCCTGTTCACCGTCGCCGCCGGCACCGACCGGTCCACCACCTGGCGGGCCGGGCTGCTCACCATGGCCGTGCTGACCGGCGCCGGCATGCTCGCCGGACCACTGCCCTGGTACGCCCAGGAGAACCTCGCCGTGCTCGCCTGGACCGGCATCGGCGCCACCGCCGGGGACGCGGTGCGCAGCCGTAAAGCCTTCGTGCAGGCCATCCGGGACCGGGCCGAGAAGGCGGAACGCACCCGCGAGGAGGAGGCCCGCCGCCGGGTCGCCGAGGAACGCCTGCGCATCGCCCGCGACCTGCACGACGTCGTCGCCCACCACATCGCCCTGGTCAACGTGCAGGCCGGGGTCGCCGCGCACGTCATGGACAAGCGGCCCGACCAGGCCAAGGAAGCCCTCGCCCACGTACGGCAGGCCAGCCGCTCCGCCCTCGACGAACTGCGCGTCACCGTCGGCCTGCTGCGCCAGTCCGGCGACCCGGAGGCCCCCACCGAACCGGCCCCCGGCCTGGACCGCCTCGACGAACTCGTCGGCACCTTCCGCGGCGCCGGCCTGCGGGTGGAGACCGCCCGCGCCGACCAGGGCACCGCCCTGCCCACCGCCGTCGACCTCGCCGCGTACCGGGTCATCCAGGAGGCCCTCACCAACGTGCACAAGCACGCCGGCCCCGGGGCGAAGGCGGAGGTCAGCGTGGTCCGGGTGGGACCGGACATCGAGATCACGGTGCTGGACGACGGCGCCGGCCGGGCCGAGCCCGCCGCGCCGGGCGGCGGCCACGGACTGCTCGGCATGCGCGAGCGGGTCACCGCGGTGGGCGGTGCCCTCACCACCGGCCCCCGGCACGGAGCCGGCTTCCGGGTCCATGCGATCCTGCCGGTCACGTCCACGCCCCGTACCGCCGCCGTCGTGAAGGACCCCGTATGACGATCCGTGTCCTGCTCGCCGACGACCAGGCACTGCTGCGCAGCGCCTTCCGGGTGCTGGTCGACTCCGAACCGGACATGGAGGTGGTGGGCGAGGCGTCGGACGGCGCGCAGGCGGTGCTGCTGGCCCGGGAGCACCGGCCCGACGTGGTGCTGATGGACATCCGGATGCCCGGCACCGACGGTCTCGCCGCCACCCGCCTGATCAGCGCCGACCCGGAGCTCGCCGCCGTCCGGGTGGTCATCCTGACCACCTTCGAGGTCGACGACTACGTGGTGCGGTCGCTGCGCGCGGGCGCCTCCGGGTTCCTCGGCAAGGGCTCCGAGCCCGAGGAACTGCTCAGCGCCATACGGATCGCGGCGGGCGGCGAGGCGCTGCTGTCGCCGGTCGCCACCAAGGGGCTGATCGCCCGCTTCCTCGCCCAGGACGGCGGCCCGGACGAGGACCAGGACCCGGCCCGCTCCCAGCGGCTGGCCTCGCTGACCGTGCGGGAGCGGGAGGTGCTGGTGCAGGTGGCCGGCGGGCACTCCAACGACGAGATCGCCGAGCGCCTGGAGGTCAGCCCGCTCACCGTGAAGACCCACGTCAACCGGGCGATGGGCAAGCTGGGCGCCCGGGACCGGGCCCAGCTGGTGGTCATCGCCTACGAGTCGGGGCTGGTCCGTCCGAGGGTGGAGTGACCCGGACCCGGGTGTACTGCGGCCGGAGTATGCGCGGCGTAAGGAAATGGACCTGGGGCCTACGGAACCGGCCCGTCCATGGCTCAGGGTGGTGGGGTGGGCGCTCACATGTGGCGTTCACATGTGCCTGCCCGTCCTTGCCTGCCCGTACCTGCCTGCCCGTCCCCTCCGCTCGGCCACAGAAGAGAGACCGTTAACCCATGTCCTGGCTGTCGAGATTCAGCCTCGCGCAACGGGCCCTGATAGGGCTGATGTCCATCATCGCGCTCGTCTTCGGAGCGATCGCGATCCCCCAGCTCAAGCAGCAGCTCCTGCCCACCATCGAACTGCCCATGGTGTCCGTGGTGGCGCCGTACCAGGGTGCCGCGCCGGACGTGGTCGAGAAGCAGATCGTCGAGCCGATCGAGAACAACCTCGAAGCCGTCGACGGCATCTCGGGCGTCACCTCCACGGCGAGCGAGGGCAGCGCCGTGATCATGGCGTCCTTCGAGTACGGCCCCGACACCCAGCAGCTCGTCGCCGACGTCCAGCAGGCCGTCAACCGGGCCCGCGCCACGCTGCCGGACGACGTGGACCCGCAGGTGGTGGCCGGCTCCACCGACGACCTGCCGTCCGTGGTGCTGTCGGTCGCCTCCGACAAGGACCAGCAGGCGCTGGCCGACCAGCTCGACAAGACGGTGGTGCCCGCCCTCGAGGACATCGACGGCGTCGGCCAGGTCACCGTCGACGGCGTCCGGGACGTGCAGGTCGCCGTCACGCCCGACGACGCGAAGCTCGCCAAGGCCGGCGTCACCCCGGGGACCCTGGCCGCCGCCCTCCAGGCCGGCGGCGCCACCGTCGCCTCCGGCTCCTTCGACGAGGACGGCGCCAACCGCACCGTCCAGGTCGGCGGCGGCTTCACCTCGCTGCGGCAGATCGAGGACCTGATGGTCACCGGCGAGGGCGTGCAGAAGCCGGTGCGCCTCGGTGACCTCGCCACGGTCGAGGAGACGGAGGCCAAGGCCGACTCCCTCACCCGCACCAACGGCAAGCCCAGCCTCGCCGTCGCCGTCACCATGGACCGGGACGGCAGCGCGGTCGCCATCTCGGACGCCGTCGAGGACAAGCTGCCCGAGCTGCGCGAACAGCTCGGCTCCGGCGCCGAACTGACCGTCGTCAGCGACCAGGGCCCGGCCGTCTCCAAGGCCATCAAGGGCCTGACCACGGAGGGCGGCCTCGGCCTGCTCTTCGCGGTCATCGTGATCCTGGTCTTCCTGGCGTCGATCCGCTCCACCCTGGTCACCGCGGTCTCCATCCCACTGTCGGTGGTGCTGGCGCTGATCGTGCTGTGGACCCGCGACCTGTCCCTGAACATGCTCACCCTCGGCGCGCTGACCATCGCCATCGGCCGGGTCGTGGACGACTCGATCGTGGTCCTGGAGAACATCAAGCGCCATCTCGGCTACGGCGAGGAACGCCAGGAGGCCATCCTCAAGGCGGTGCGCGAGGTGGCCGGCGCGGTCACCTCCTCCACCCTCACCACGGTCGCCGTCTTCCTGCCGATCGGCCTGGTCGGCGGTATGGTCGGCGAACTCTTCGGCTCCTTCAGCCTCACCGTCACCGCGGCGCTGCTGGCGTCCCTGCTGGTGTCGCTGACGGTCGTCCCCGTCCTGTCCTACTGGTTCCTGCGCGCCCCCAAGGGCACCCCCGAGGACGCGGACGAGGCCCGCCGCCTCGCGGAGGAGAAGGAGGCCAAGTCCCGCCTCCAGCGCTTCTACGTCCCCGTCCTGCGGTTCGCCACCCGGCGCCGCCTCTCCAGCGTGGCCATCGCGGTCGTCGTGCTGATCGCCACCTTCGCCATGACCCCGCTGCTGAAGACCAACTTCTTCGACCAGGGCGAGCAGCAGGTCCTCAACGTCAAGCAGGAGCTGGCGCCGGGCACCAGCCTGGCCGCGACCGACGCCCAGGCGAAGAAGGTCGAGAAGCTCATCCAGGGCACCGAGGGCGTCAAGGACTCCCAGGTGACCATCGGCTCGTCCGGCTTCATGGCGGCCTTCGGCGGCGGTACGGACACCAACCAGGCGTCGTACCAGGTCATGCTGGAGGACTCGGCCTCCGCCGAGGACGTCCAGGACCATCTGGAGGCCGGGCTCGCGAAGCTCGGCGACGCCATCGGCACCACCACGATCGCCGCCGGTGACGGCTTCGGCAGCCAGGACCTCAGCGTCGTGGTGAAGGCGTCCGACGCCGACGCGCTGCGCACGTCCGCCGAGCAGGTGCGCAAGGCGGTCGCCTCCCTGGACGACGTCACCGACGTCACCAGCGACCTGTCGCAGAGCGTGCCGCGCATCTCGGTCACGGCCAACGACCGGGCCGCCGCGGCCGGTTTCACCGACCAGACCCTCGGCGCCGCCGTCACCCAGGCGGTCCGCGGCACCACCGCCGCCAAGGCGGTCCTGGACGACACCGAGCGGGACGTCGTCATCACCTCGGCGAAGCCCGCCACCACCCTCGCCGAGCTGAAGGCACTGCCGCTGGGCCCGGTGAAGCTCGGTGACATCGCCACCGTGAAGGTGGTCGACGGCCCGGTCTCCATGACCAGGATCGACGGCCAGCGCGCGGCGACCATCACCGCCCGGCCGACCGGCGACAACACCGGCGCGGTCAGCACCGACCTCACCGCCAAGATCAACGACCTGAAGCTGCCGACCGGGGCCACCGCCGAGATCGGCGGCGTCTCCGCCGACCAGGACGAGGCGTTCGTCAACCTGGGCCTGGCGATGCTCGCGGCCATCGCGATCGTCTTCATGCTGCTGGTCGGCACCTTCCGGTCGCTGGCCCAGCCGCTGATCCTGCTGGTCTCCATCCCGTTCGCGGCGACCGGCGCGCTCGGCCTGCTGATCGCCACCGGCACCCCGATGGGCGTCCCGGCGATGATCGGCATGCTGATGCTGATCGGCATCGTGGTCACCAACGCAATCGTGCTGATCGACCTGATCAACCAGTACCGCAAGCAGGGCTACGGAGTGGTCGAAGCGGTGCTGGAGGGCGGCCGGCACCGGCTGCGGCCCATCCTGATGACGGCCCTGGCGACCATCTTCGCCCTGCTGCCGATGGCCCTGGGCGTCACTGGCGAGGGCGGCTTCATAGCCCAGCCGCTGGCGGTGGTCGTGATCGGCGGCCTGGTCACGTCCACGCTGCTGACGCTTCTCCTCGTCCCGACGCTCTACGCGATGCTGGAGCTCCGCAAGGAGCGGCGCGCGAAGAAGAAGGCGGCGAAGCGGGTGCCGCCGCAGGCGGCGTCGTCGGACCAGCCGGAACCGGCGAAGGTCTGACGCTGACGGCCCGTCCCAGGTGCTCACCTGGGACGGGCCGTCCCGTTCACCGGAGCGCCGTGACGAACGCGGTCCAGGACGCGGCCGGGACGACGAGCGCCGGACCGTGGGGGGTCTTGCTGTCGCGGACGGGGACGACGCCGGGGAAGTCGTCGGTTATTTCGACGCATTCGCCCCCGTTGGTGTTGCTGTAGCTGCTCCGGCGCCAGCGGGCGGAGCTCAGCTCGGGAGTTTGTCGCATGACGCCTCGGATCAGCTCTTGAGGGCGGTGACGAATGCGTCCCAGGAGACGGCTGTGACGACGAGTGCCGGGCCGTGGGGGGTCTTGCTGTCGCGGATGGGGACGACGCCGGGGAAGTCGTCGGTTATTTCGACGCAGGCCCCCCCGTTGGCGTTGCTGTAGCTGCTCCGCCGCCAGTGGGCGAAGCTCAGCTCGGGGGTGTGTCGCATGGCTTGTAGTCCTCCATCGCCTGTTGAATCAGCTCCCCCGAAGCCGCCGGTGAGAGAGCTTTGGCACGCAGGATTTCGTACCGCCGTCGCCACCTCTTCGCCGAGTCCCGGTCCTCATGGAGATGACCGACCTCAATACCCTCTTCGTAGGCCACGGTGGAGCTGTTGGGAAGGGTCAGCAGGTGCAGCGAGCCGCCCATCAAGTAGTGCGCACCCGCGCTGAAGGGCATCACCTGGACCTTGCTGTCTGGAGTATCCACCTCTTCGAGCAGCCGGGCCAGTTGTTTGTACGTGTGTTCCCGGCTGCCCATCTGCCGCCGGAGCACAGCCTCATCGATGATTGCCCAGCGCAGGGGTGGATGGGCCGAGCGCAGTCGATCTTGCCTCGACAGGCGGGCGTTGACGAGTTCCTCCACCTTTTCCCGGGACAGCTCCTCCTGAAGGCCGAGTTGAACGCCGGCGTACTCCTTGGTCTGCAACAGCCCTGGGACGAACTGAGGGTCGTAGGTCTCGATGACCTCCGCCCGCGCCTCGAAGTCCATGAACCTCTGATACTGATCCGGATGAGCCTCCCGCTTGGCCAGTTGGTACAGCCCATGGAAGTGCCGGTCGGTGCCGAACGCCGCGTCCAGCGGGGCCGGCAGGTCCGGCGGCGGCATCAACTCCGCCGTCTCGACGCGGGCCAGCGTGCTCTTGCTGGAACTGACGATGCCCGCCAACTGCACCAACGACAGCCCCGCGCCCTCGCGATGGCGGCGCAGCTCCGAGCCGAAGTAGTGGCGGGCCGAGAGATAGGGGCTGAGGGTTTTCGGAGTGAACGTCATCGTCGTCGCCTTCCGT
The DNA here is from genome assembly GCF_052216785.1 of Streptomyces sp. JW3. Lineage (NCBI taxonomy): Bacteria > Bacillati > Actinomycetota > Actinomycetes > Kitasatosporales > Streptomycetaceae > Streptomyces > Streptomyces sp. JW3. Next base: position 15,669 of record NZ_JBQOUX010000118.1, read on the forward strand.
TGTCCCGTCCACGCCCTGGGGACAGGGCGTGCCTGGTGGACCCATGTGTCACAGCGCAACCATGGATGAACACACGGTAATTGGCGAGAACGGAACGTGGTGACGCTTTGATGCGAGACGAAGAAGGCAATCTGCTGCGATTGCTGCCGTGGACCAACGAGAACGGCGACCCCTGCTATCTGAGCACCGAGGGCGGCCGGTTGTCACGGCTGGCCGACCGGCTGGAGGCGACCTTGCTGGCGTCGGCCGAGGACGTGCTGGTCAGGGCGAAGCCGCTGCTCGCCGACGAGCGGGCAGGGGAGCGCGAGCTGCGGTTCGCGGGACTGCGGCTGGCGGAGGCGCTCCAGGACACGGTGCGCATCGCCACCAGCCGGGGCGCGAGGCTGCCCGGGGCCTGAACGCGCAGCGGGGCTCGGAGCACGCACCGAGCCCCAGCGGCGCGCTACGGGAGCGCCAGCATCCGCTCCAGCGCCAGCTTGGCGAACGCCTCCGTCTCCTGGTCGACCTCGATCCGGTTGACCAGCGTCCCCTCGGCCAGCGACTCCAGCGTCCACACCAGGTGCGGCAGGTCGATCCGGTTCATGGTCGAGCAGAAGCAGACCGTCTTGTCGAGGAACACGATCTCCTTGCCCTCGGGGGCGAAACGGTTCGCCAGCCGCCGTACGAGGTTCAGCTCGGTGCCGATGGCCCACTTGGACCCGGCCGGCGCGGCCTCCAGCGCCTTGATGATGTACTCGGTGGAGCCCACGTAGTCCGCCGCCGCGACGACCTCGTGCCGGCACTCGGGGTGGACGAGGACATTCACGCCGGGTATCCGGGCCCGCACGTCCTCCACCGACTCCAGGCTGAACCGGCCGTGCACCGAGCAGTGCCCGCGCCACAGGATCATCTTCGCGTCCCGCAACTGCTCGGCGGTCAGTCCGCCGTTCGGCTTGTGCGGGTTGTAGAGGACGCAGTCCTCCAGCGACATGCCGAGGTCGCGCACGGCGGTGTTGCGCCCGAGGTGCTGGTCGGGCAGGAATAGCACCTTGTCGCCCTGCTCGAAGGCCCAGTTCAGGGCCCGCTCGGCATTGGACGACGTACAGATCGTCCCGCCGTGCTTGCCGGTGAACGCCTTGATGTCGGCGGAGGAGTTCATGTACGAGACGGGCACCACCTGCTCGGCGATCCCGGCCTCGGTCAGCACATCCCAGCACTCGGCGACCTGCTCGGCCGTCGCCATGTCGGCCATCGAGCAGCCGGCGGCGAGATCGGGCAGCACGACCTTCTGGTCGTCGGAGGTCAGGATGTCCGCGGACTCCGCCATGAAGTGCACGCCGCAGAAGACGATGTACTCGGCCTCGGGGCGCGCGGCGGCGTCCCGGGCCAGCTTGAAGGAGTCACCCGTGACGTCGGCGAACTGGATGACCTCGTCGCGCTGGTAGTGGTGGCCGAGGACGAAGACCTTGTCCCCGAGCTTCTCCTTGGCCGCGCGGGCGCGGGCGACCAGGTCGGGGTCGGAGGGCGAGGGCAGGTCACCCGGGCACTCCACGCCGCGCTCGCTCCTCGGGTCGGCCTCCCGGCCGAGCAGCAGCAGGGCGAGAGGCGTCGGCTGAACGTCGAGCTCCTGGGTCTGGGCGGTGGTCACGGCACGCACCCTTTCTACTTTTCGTCGAATTGACGCTATCTATCATATCCGCTTCACGTCAGTTTGACGATGCCCATTGTGTCGGTGTGACGTGAATCCCGGTGCCCGTCTAGGATCCGCGGACGCGTGAGCAATTCCGCGTGACCATGAGCAGGGTCCGGGCAGATTCGGGCGATCATGGGCACGGGTAACGCTCAGTAGCGATCAGTTGTCCGCCTTCTGCGATCTTTCGGCAGGGCAGGGGCTCCTTCCTTCGTACGGTCCAGGTGTGACGGTACGAAGTTCGGGCAATGCCCGGAGGCGGGACCGGGTTCCCATGGTGTCGGTCCGGTACGTGGACGGATCCACGTGCGATATCCCGTTCGCGCGCCTTCGGGCGGCGAATTTCGCCGAGTCTCAGCCATGGCGTCGGGTGCGCTCTGCCCACGGCATGCTGCACCACTCCGGGGAGTACGCGTCGGCCACCACCGGCGGGCAGGTCGTGTACGAGAGCCGGTTGGAGCTGGCCCGGCTGCTGCTGGCGGACTGCGACCCGGCCGTGGTGGACATCTTCGCGCAGCCGTGCCGCGTGGTGGCACGCGTCGACGGTCGTGTGCGCAGTCACGTGCCGGACTTCTTGCTGGTCATGCGGCGGGGGACGGTGCGCGTGGTCAATGTCAAGCCTGCGGAGCGCGCGCAGGATCCGACGATCGCCGAGGCGCTGGCCTGGCCGGGGCGGTTGGTTGAACGGCACGGCTGGGAGTACGAGGTCTGGACGGGCGCGGATCCGGTGCTGCTGGAGAACGTGCGGTTCCTGGCGGGCTATCGGCATCCAGGCATGGTGCCCGCCGAGGAGATCGAGCGGGCCTGGCGCGAGATCGTTGACGGCGAGGAGATGGCCGTCGCGGAGCGGCGGCTGGCGGACGGCGGCCCGAGGGAGGTGGCGCGGCCGCCGCTGATGGCCCTGTTGTGGTCGGGGCGGCTGACCACGGACCTGACCAGGCCGCTGTCGGGCGAGTCCGTCCTGCGGAGGTGCGGATGATCGAGTGGACGACGTCGCTGCGGCCGGGGCTGCCGATCGCCTACGACGGCGAGCAGTTCACGGTGGCGGAGATCGAGGGGCGTCGGATCCTGTTGCAGCAGACCGGGGTCGTCGGGGCGCCGAAGCTGCGGCAGGTGGATATCTCGGCTCTGCTGGCACACCCCACCACGGAGATCCTCGTGCCTGCCCCGGCCGAGGAAGCAGCGCCGCTAGCGGCTGTCTTGGGTGGCCTGACCGATGACGAGGACGACGAGCTGACGCAAAAGGTCCGGCATGTTCAAGAGGTGCTGACCGGATACCGGCTGGGTGACGCCATCCTGGCTCTGGACGGGGAGCCACGGGAGGATTACGCGCCGGGGGCGCCGATGCTGCATCGCTATGCCGCCAAGGCCGCGGAGCTCGGGCTCGGGGAGAGCACGATCCGTCGCTGGATTGCGGCGTTTCGCACGGCCGGTCCGGCTGGGCTGGTGCACGATCGCCCGGCGCGCAGCGTCGTGGAGCGGGCCGACCCACGCTGGGTGGAGATGGCCCGGGCGGTGCTGGACAAGCGCGTCAAGGCCAGCCGACCGGTGCGGAATCTGATCTTGGCCGAGATCGCGGAACGCCTGGTGAAGGAGTACGGGAAGGGTACGGTCCCGCTGCCGGGTCGCACCACCGGCTACGAGTTGCTGAAGCAGCTGTCGAAGGGGACGAACGCGTTCGAGGGCAGCACGAAGGGCAAGCGGTCGATCGCCAATGCACCACAGGGCACGTATGGGCGGCTGCGGGCGACCCGTCCGGGCGAGTACGTGGTGCTGGACACCACCCCGCTGGATGTGTTCGCGATGGAGCCGGTCACTTGCCGCTGGGTGCGCTGTGAACTCAGCGTCGCCATGGATCTGTACAGCCGCTGCATCGTCGGCCTGCGGCTGACCCCGGTGTCCACGAAGTCGGTGGATGTCGCTGGGGTGCTGTTCGAGACGGTGCGGCCGCGCGAGGGTTCCGAGGCCGGTCCGCTGCCGTACTGCGGGGTGCCGTCCACCGTGGTGCTGGACGCGGAGAAGCTCGTCGACCGGGACGGGCAGCCGCTGTTGCCGTCGGTGGCGGCCGAGACCATCGTCTTCGACCACGGCAAGATCTATGTCTCGAACCACATCCAGAGTGTGTGCGCCAAGCTGCGGATCTCGCTGCAGCCGGCGCGGCCGATGACCCCGACCGACAAGCCGGTGGAGCGCTGGTTCCGCACGATCAGCCAGGGGCTGCTGGCCGCGCTGCCGGGATACAAGGGCTCCGACGTCCACAGCCGCGGCGCGAACGTCGAGGACGAGGCGTACTTCTTCATCGACGAACTCGAGATGATCATCCGCGAGTGGATCGCGCTGGTCTATCACCGGCGCCACCACCGCGGGCTCTGTGTGCCGGAGGTGCCCGGTCTGAAGCTGAGCCCGCTTCAGATGTTCGAGCACGGCGTCACACGCGCCGGGCCGCTCAGGATCCCCGCCCGTCCCCACTTGGCCTTGGAGTTCCTCGAAGAGGTCCGCACCACCATCCAGCACTACGGCGTGGAGGTCCAGGGCCTGCGCTACAACGGTGATGCCCTCAACGACTACCGCAACCAGCCCAGTCCGTATCGCGGGGTGGACGCCGGGAAGTGGCCGATCGCCGTCGATCCCGGCGACGTCACCACGGTGTACTTCCAGGATCCGAAGAACCGGAAGTGGCATGCGCTCGACTGGGAGCACGCCCCGGCGGTGAACCACGTCGGCTCATGCCTACGCTCCTTCACGGCAGCGGGAGTGCTGGTGCACTCGGGAACGTCCCGTCCACACCGGGACGCGGGTAGCTTGAGGGACCGCCAATGGGCCGTGATCTCGCCGCCGGTGGACTACCGCGACCCCACAGCCAAGGACGCCGACGTCCAGCTCATGTACAGCTACGCGGAGCAAGCCGCGGCCCCGCCATGCGCCACACAGGCGCCGGAGACCTGGGCGAGGATTCCCCTGCCCGAGCCGGAGAGGACAGTCGGTACTGGCGGATCCCTCCTCGACACGCTCGGGCGCCTGCTGTATCTGACCAACGGCGTGCAGTCGGAGATCGAGTTCGGTCCCCTGCCGAGGAGCAGGCGGACGCCGCCGTCCTTCGGGGCATCTCATCCGTTCGACATCTCTGTGCGGGCGTCCAGCGGCACAGGAGAGCAGACCAACTACTACTACCAGCCCGTTGAGCACGCCCTCGTCGTCCTGCCACCCCCGGAGCAGGCCCGCGGCACGGACTCCGCCCGCCTGGCGGCAGGTGGGGAGTTCGAGGTGGATCTGTCGATCCACCTGGCGATCGAACGTGTCCACTGGAGATACCGCACCAGCACGGTCTACCCAACCGTGCTTCTAGACCTTGGCCATGTGACGGAGACCCTCCGCCTGGTCGCCCAGAGCCTGGGCATCAGCCTCGTGCAGACATCAGGTCGCACCGAGCCGACGCTGCCGAAGAGCGATCACGTACTGGGTCCGATACTCCGCCAGTACCGCGCCCGCTGGGAACAAAAGAGTTGATGGGCAATATGTCAGCGATATCCATTGAGAACCTGCGCCGACACTTCCAGGCCAGGACCGGCGGAATCTTCCGCAGGACCACCAAGGAGGTACACGCTCTCCGGGGCATCGATCTCGAGGTCCAGCCGGGCAGCCTGTTCGGACTGCTCGGCCCGAACGGGGCCGGTAAGACCACCACGGTCAAGATCCTTACCACGCTGTTGCTGCCCAGCAGCGGGACCGTCCGCATCCACGGCATCGACGTCGCCGCGGACCCGCAGGGCGTCCGCAAGCACATCGGCTACGCCTTCGGTGGGGAGAAGGGCTTCTACGACCGACTGAGCGCCCGCGACAACCTCCGCTTCTTCGCCGACCTGTATCAGCTCCCGGTGCGCGAGCAGTCGCGGCGCGTGGACGAGCTCCTCGAACTCGTCAACCTCTCCGAACGCTCTACGGACCGAGTGGAAACCTACTCCCGTGGCATGAAGCAGAGGCTGCATATCGCCCGCAGCCTGCTCCACGACCCCAGCGTCGTCTTCCTCGACGAGCCCACGAACGGACTCGACCCGGTGGCCGCACGAAACCTCAGAGCCGCCGTGGTGCAGCTGCGCGACGCCGGCAAGACCGTGCTGCTGACAACGCATTACATGTTCGAGGCGGAGGAACTCTGCGACCGTCTCGCCGTCATCGACCAGGGCCAAATTCTCGTACAGGGAACGGCCAGGGACCTGGCGGCGGCAGCCGAGTCCGGGGTCGTCGCGCGGGTCGAGACCCGCGGGGCGAACCCCTCACTCTGCGATGCCCTCTCCCAGCTGCCTTCCGTCGTCGATGCCTCGCTCGAGTTCCTCACCGACCGCGAGCTGCTGACCGTCAGGACCTCACTGACAGCCCCAGAGGCGGCTGAAGCGACCGTGAGGAAGGCTCTGGAGGCCGCTGCGGACACCGATCTGCTGCATCTCTCGCTGCGAGAGCCGACCCTTGAGGACACCTACGTCACTCTCGTCAGCCAAGGCGCGACCGGAGCACGGGAGCGAACGTGACCACAGTGACGAACAGCGCCGCGTCGTTCTTCACCGCCACCTGGTTCCACATCCGTGACCTCAGCCGCGAGACCTCTGACGTCGCACTGAACCTCATCACACCGGTGTTCTACGCCTGCATCGCCTACTTCCTCCACCGGGCAGGCGGCGGGGAGCAGAACCTCGCGAACCTCATGATCGGCGCTGGGCTGATGGGCATGTGGAGCAGCATCATGTTCGGTGCCGGCACTGTCATCAAGGTCCAGCGATACCAAGGAACACTCGAGTTCCTCCTGGGGTCGCCGAAGCGGCTCTCAGCCATAGTCATCCCGATCACCACGGCAGCGTCGGTGTTCGGTGCGGCGTCCATGCTCCTCACCTGCCTTTGGGGAGTGATCGTGTTCGGGGTCCGCTTCGATCCGGCGCACGTCGCGGGAATGGCGGCGGCAGCGGTGGTGACGACCCTCGCCATGGGCGCCTTCGGCCTTCTCGTCGCCGCGCTGTTCGTCCAGGCGCGAAGGGCTGAGAGCATGGCCTCACCCATGATCGCGCCGCTGTGGATGATCTCAGGCATCCTCGTCCCGGTCTCCGGCCTCATCGAACCGCTCCGACCCCTCTCACGCGTCCTGCCGATGTCGTGGGGCGCCGAAGCAGTCCGGGCCGCTGCCGCGGGCCTGCCTTTCCTGCCGGCCCTGGCCTGGTGCGCGGCAAGCGGACTCGTCTACCTGTTCGTGGGTTCCTGGGCCATTGAGGTAGTGGCCAGACGGTCCCGGCACAAGGGAGAAGTGAATCTGTGGTGACTCGGTCTCAGCCAGGCCTCGGCGCCCAAGCGATCACGTGCTGGAAGACCTCCTTCCTCTCGTTCCGGGCCCTGTTCAACTGGCTCGCACCCAGGCAGTTCATCCTGGCCATGGTCGCCACTCCGATCATGGAGCTGATCTTCTTCGCGTTCCTCGGGGCGAACCTCGGCGTGGAGGACACCCGCTTCTTCCTGCTCGGCGGCGCCATGCTCGCCGCGTGCACACCCTCTATCGCCGGCGGCGTTATGGCACTGACCAGCGAACGGCATTTCGGTACATTCGAACACCTCCTGGTCAGCCGACGTTCCAGGAGCTACCTGCTGCTGATGCGTGCCATCCCGTACAGCTTCATGGGAGTCCTCGCCTCGCTGCTCACCCTCGCAGCGGGCATGGTGGCGCTCCGCGTGCCGCTCTCGCCCCTGGACGTCGCGAGCTTCGTCGTACTCCTCTTCTTCGGATGCCTGTCCTCGGCGTTCTTCGGCATGGCCCTGGGCGTACTAGGCCTCGTCGCCAGCAACGTGTTCCTCCTGATGAATGTGGCGATCAGCACGATCTCCATCGGCGCCGCGCTGGTCGTTCCGCTGAAGGTCCTGCCTCCCTGGCTGCACTTCGCCTCCCACGTACTTCCGGTGCGACACGTGGCAGAAGCCGTACGCCAGATGGGCACGCCGGACTTCATGGGTACAGCCCTCAGCAGCGTCGGAGCAGAGCTTCTGGTCACCGTCGGGTGGGCTCTGGTGATGCTCGCGTCGTTCCGTGGACTTGAGTCGAGAATGCGCCGTGAGGGATGAGGAAAACGACATGAGCCAGATCAACGCCGGGCTGCTGCTCCTGCGGCCGCAGGGCGGCCGAAACCTGATCGCCGGAACTGGCCGGACTCCGTTGGTCATCCCGGTTGCCATCGATGAGACGTGCCGGGAAGCCGTGCACGTCACACGCCGACTGGAGACCGAGGTAGGTGGACACCTGTTCCTGCGGCAGGTGATCTCCGTTCCCGGCCTCGGCGGGGACCGGCGCCTCTTCGTGGCCGAGGCCCAGGACGATCCCGTCACTCAGCGGACGTGGATCCCGACCGACGAGCACCGCGCCGACCTGGCACGGGCTCTGCGTACCGCGCTGGCCGGCGAGGAAGCGCATGAACGCACGTATGAATCGGTGGTCGATCAAGCCCTCGACATGGCGCAACTGCCCTGGTGCAGGCCGGGGTGGCTCGGCGAACTCCGCCGACGGCTGGACGCCCACTTTGCGGAGCCCACCGACGTACAGCCTTACAAGCTACGAGTTGGGCGGCTCATCCTGCGAGTTGCCAACAGCGGTGGTATGTACGAGGTTCACGCGACAGCTACGGCGGACGCCGACGCCAACCGGTGGGCAAACAACACCCTGCAGGACGCCGAACAGCGGGGACTGCTACGAGGATGGCGGCCGGACCTGGCCGGGTCCTTCCCCGACCTGGGAGCTGAGGTCAGACAGGCGCCGATCGGCACCAGTCTGGCGATGCTGGGTGACCTCCCGACGTGGTCGGCCACGATGCAGTCGATGGTCGACCTGCAGATCCGTTCCTCCATGAGGGGCGGCTTGACCACAGCTGCCCCTTACGGAGGCGGAGCGCTGGCTTCACGCCTCGAGGACTGCGTACAGCAGTGGCAGGCACACGAAGTCCTCGGAGAAGGCTTCGGGGCACGGTCGTTGAAGTGGATCAAGGACTGCGTCCTCGATGCGATCGAGATGCTCGACGCCTCCGTCCTGCCGCCCGTAATCGTCAACGGCGCCATGACCGGATTCACCACCTACGCTTCCGACGGCCTGATCCAGATCTCCGAATGGCATCCCACGTACATCGGTCACCCCTTCACCACTCTGGCCCGTTCCCTGTCCCACCGGGCTGGCGCTCTCGCCCGCCACACGCAAGCGGACCTTGCCCGGCCGTTCGTGGCCGGCTGGTTGCGGTTCGGCCGGCCCACGGACTTGTCCCAGGAGGTCAAGGCCGGCATCGTCGTGGGAAGCGCAGTCCAGGCCATTTCGGCATGGGAGACAGGCCGGACGTTCGCCGCCTCGGCAGCTCCGGCACTGGGAGAACAGATCACCGAGTGGTGCGAGACCATTCTCCGCAGGTCGACCGGCTGACAGAGGGCTCAGGACACAAGCGAGCGGCGATAACGGACCTCCTCTACGGCCGTCTCGCCGTAGAGGTCGCTTTCCACCGCACCATCGCTGACGTAACCGGCAGCAGCGTAGAACCGCCGCGCCCGAACGTTGTCGCGCAGGACCCACAGCAGCAGTGTGGCAAACCGCCCAATCTCTGCGTGCTGGTGTACTGCATCCATCAAAGCGCGACCGATGCCCCGGCCCATCAGCGCTGGCTCGACGTACAAGGCGTAAATCTCGCCCGGTGCCGCGGCATCGGTCTTGCCCCGGTACTCACCGAAACAGACCCAACCGACCGGAACATCATCTTCATCGACAGCCACCAGGTCCCAGACCGTTCCCCGCGAAGAGGCGAACCCGGCGCGCCGCCGTTGGGCTTGGGCTTCAGCGGACATTGAGTCCAGGTGGTGCTGCGGGATGAGTCCGGCGTATGCAGTCCGCCAGCCACGCACCCGCAGCGCGGCAACCGCGTCGATGTCGGCTTCGTACATCTCTCGGACTCTCACCATCACCGCAGCATAATCACGTGGCGGATGGCGTCCCGCCGAGTGGTGTAGCCGATCAACGGACCGGAACTCGCAGGTCACGCCGTGTATTTCGGTCGGCC
>NZ_JBQOUX010000119.1:0-25346 GCF_052216785.1 Streptomyces sp. JW3
GCCTCGCTCCGGACGCCGTCCGCCGGCGGCCCCAGCCCCCGCACCCGCGCCGCGGCGGCCAGGACGGCGCCGGCCGCGTCCGGGACCGGCACCTCGGCGGCCGGCGCCGGACCGTGCAGGACCTGCCGGGTGCGCTCGCGGAGCGCGTCCACCAGGGCCGGGCGGGCCAGGGCGTACGACACGGACGGGAAGACGCCGAGCACCCGTCGCTTCTCGGCGCGCAGACACCGCTCGGCGACCAGTTGCTCCCGTACGGCGTCGTAGGTGATCCGGGCCCGCAGCCGCACCCAGGTCCGCCAGTCGTGCGGCAGGGACTCGCGGACCAGGTCGAGCAGCCCGTCCAGGACCGGGTCGCCGGTGCGGGAGTCCAGGTCGACGGGGGTGGCGATGCCGTCGTCGTCGACGAGCAGGCCACGCCGGGCCAGTTCGGCGAGGGCGCCGGCCCGCACCAGGCGGTGCGCCGGCGCGGCGTCCCCGGCCAGCAGACACAGGCGGGCCGGCACTGAGAGCGGACCGTGGGGCACGGGGTCTCCTTCGGGACGATTCCTGGGCGGTGCGGTCTCGGCGGGTAATCGGTTGACACCCCGCCCGGCCGGTTCCTACGGTGTACGGGTCCTGTTGTCGTCGATCGGAGTAGGACGTTGCTCGTCTGAGGTCCTGAGACACCGCGCCGCACCGTTCAGGTGTGTGTGCCGCGTGCGACCTCGGTGTGCGAGCCGTTCCCGACGAGCAGGGCTTCTCTCCTCCTCGTCAGAGAGCTTCTCTCCAGAGACCTTCTCTCCAGGGACCTCCCGTCCTGCCTCGGCCCGCCGACGGCGGTCGCCGCCCCGCGGTGTCTCGATACGCGTTTGCCCCTGACCGCACCACGCAACCGCGGAGTCACCCCTCATGCATACTTCCCTCAGCTGTACGGCCCTCTCCTTCGCCTGGCCGGACGGCACCCCCGTCTTCCAGGACCTGGACGCCGCCTTCGGCCCCGGCCGCACCGGGCTCGTCGGCGTGAACGGGGCGGGCAAGTCGACCCTGCTCAAACTCGTCGCCGGACAGCTCACCCCGACCGGCGGCACCGTCCGGGTGACCGGCGAGGTCGGCTACCTCCCGCAGAACGTCACCCTCGACACCGCGCTCCGCGTCGACGAGGTGCTCGGCATCGCCGCACGGCGGGCCGCGCTGCACGCCATCGAGGCGGGCGACGCGGCCGAGGAGCACTTCGAGACCCTCGGCGACGACTGGGACGTCGAGGAACGCGCCCGCGCCACCCTCGGCGAACTCGGCCTCGGCCACCTCGACCTGGACCGCACCGTCGGGGAGGTCTCCGGCGGCGAGTCGGTGCTGCTGCGGCTGGCCGCGCTGCTGCTGCGCCGGCCCGACGTGCTGCTCCTCGACGAGCCGACCAACAACCTCGACCTGTACGCGCGCCGGCGGCTCTGCTCCGCCGTCGCGTCCTGGCCCGGAGTGCTGGTCGTGGTCAGCCACGACCGCGAACTGCTCGACCTGGTCGACCAGATCGCCGACCTGCGCCGCACCGGCGGCCCGGCGCACCCGGGCGGCGCCGAGCTCGTCTGGTACGGCGGCAACTACTCGGCGTACGAGGAGGCCCTCGCCGTCGAACAGGAGGCGGCCGAGCGCATGGTGCGGGTCGCCGAGTCCGACTTCCGCAAGCAGAAGCGCGAACTGTCCGACGCCCAGGTCAAGCTGGCCCGCCGCAAGCGGTACGGCCAGAAGATGTTCGAGCAGAAACGCGAGCCCAAGATCATCATGGGGGCACGCAAGCGGGCCGCCCAGGAGTCCGCGGGCAAGCACCGCATCCTGCACGAGGAGAAGCTCGCCGAGGCCAGGGAGCGGCTCGACGACGCGGTGGAGGCGGTGCGGGACGACGACGAGATCCGCGTCGACCTGCCGTACACGGCCGTCCCGCCGGGGCGTTCGGTGCTCACCCTGCGGGAGCTGGAACTCGTGCACGGCGCCCGGGTGGAGAAGGGTTTCGACCTGCACGGACCGGAGCGGATCGCGCTGGTCGGGCGCAACGGCGCGGGCAAGACCACGCTGCTGCGCACCATCGCCGGGGAGCTGGCCCCGGTGGCGGGCGAGGCGACGGCGCATGTGCCGCTGCGGTTCCTGCCGCAACGGCTGGACGTTCTCGACGACGGTCTGACCGTCGCCGAGAACGTGGCCCGGTTCGCGCCGGACGCCACCGGCAACCGGATCCGGGCGCGGCTCGCCCGCTTCCTGTTCCGGGGCGCCCGGGCCGACCAGAAGGCGGCGACGCTCTCCGGCGGCGAACGGTTCCGGGCGACGCTGGCCGCGCTGATGCTGGCGGAGCCCGCGCCGCAGCTGCTGATGCTGGACGAGCCGACCAACAACCTGGACATGGCGAGCGTCCGGCAGCTCACCACGGCCCTGGAGTCGTACGAGGGAGCGCTGATCGTGGCCAGCCACGACCTGCCGTTCCTGGAGGCGCTCGGCATCACGCGCTGGCTGCTGCTGGAGGAAGGAGAACTGCGGGAGACGACGGCGGAAGCGGTCGCGGAGAGCACCTGACCGGGGCTTCGGAGCGGGGATGCGGCGACTGTGGGCGGCGGAGCTGGTCACTGCGTGTCCGGGTGAGGCGGATGAGGCGGCTGAGCAGGGCCTTTACGCCGCATTTAACCTACGGTCTCGTAACCTACGGTGTCGTAGCCTACGATGCCGTAGGTTCCGGCACCGCTCGCCGGACCCATCGAACGGTCATCCGTCCCCCTGGAGTATTCGTGACAGTCACTTCCGCCCAACTCGGCAGCCCCTCCGCCTGGACCGACGCGCGACTGCTGCTCGCACTGGAAGAAGTGGTCGAGCAGGAACTGAACCGGCATCTGCGGGTCACCAAGGACTGGATGCCGCACGAGTACGTGCCGTGGAGCGACGGGCGCAACTTCCCCGGCTTCTTCGAGGACGGGGAGGCGTGGGAGAAGGGCCAGTCCCAGGTCACCGAGATCGGCCGCATCGCGCTGGTGGTGAACCTGCTCACCGAGGACAACCTGCCCAGCTACCACCACGAGATCGCCTCCCTCTTCGGCCGCGACGGCGCCTGGGGCACCTGGGTGCACCGCTGGACGGCGGAGGAGGGCCGGCACGGCATCGTGATGCGGGACTACCTGCTCGCCTCGCGCGCGGTCGACCCGGACCAGCTGGAGCGGTTCCGGATGGCGCACATGAGCGAGGGCTTCGAGTCGGACAACAGCCACTCGATGCTCCACTCGGTCGCCTACGTCGCCTTCCAGGAGCTGGCCACCCGCATCTCGCACCGCAACACCGGACACCAGTCCGGCGACCCGGTCTGCGACCGGATGCTGGCCCGCATCGCCACCGACGAGAACCTGCACATGGTGTTCTACCGGAACCTGCTGAAGGCGGCCTTCGAGCTGGCGCCGGACCTGACGATGCAGGCCGTGCGGGACGTGGTCGTGAACTTCCGGATGCCCGGCCACAGCATGCCCGGTTTCGAGCGGGCCGCCGCGCAGATGGCGATCGGTGAGGTGTACAACCTGCGCATCCACCACGACGACGTGATCCAGCCCGTGCTGCGCTACCTGAAGGTCATGGAGATCGACGGGCTGGGCCCGGAAGGGCTCAAGGCGCAGGAGGAACTGGGCCTGTTCATGGGCGGCCTGGACGCGGAAGCCGCCAAGTTCGACGAGAAGCTGGCGGCCCGCAAGGCCAGGATGGCGGCCCGGGCGGCCGGCTGACGGCCATTCCGGCGCGGTCGTCCCCGCGCGGTTGGCCTTCGCGGTGGGCCTGCCGTCGCTCCGCCGCCGCCCAGGCGACCGGACCGAGGACATCGGACCAGGTAGGGGTGAGCAGCGGGCGCGCCGGGGGCGAGGCCGGTCAGCACGCGCGCGTACCGGCGCCACCAGATGTCGCGCAGGGTGCCGGGCAGCGCCTCGGGGTGCCGCTCGGCGAGGGCCGCCCAGCCGCGCGTGGCTGGCGTGCAACCGGGCCGCCCCGGAGTCGCCCGTCTCCCGGCGCAGCCGCTCGACCAGTCGCTCGGCGAGCGCGGTGCGCCCGCCTCGACGGCCCGCAGCGGGTCGCGGCGGACCGCCTCAGAAGCGTCGGTCAGGCCCCGTCCGTAGGTGCCGCGCCGCCACCGTTCGTCGCCATGTATGCAGTGTGCCTGCCGGGACGGGCACTTCGACCGCGAACACTCGCGTCGAGCCACCGGCCCTCCCCTCAGGGCACGGCCCGTCGCAGGGCCAGCCGTTCCTTCTCCGACAGGCCGCCCCAGACGCCGAAGCGCTCGTCGTTGCTGAGGGCGAACTCCAGGCAGGCCGGGCGGATCGGGCACAGGGCGCAGATCCGCTTCGCCTCGCGTACCGAGCTGCCGGGCTCGGGGAAGAAGAAGTCTCCCCCCGTCTGCGCGCACAACGCCTCCTCCTGCCAGGCGAGGTCGGGCGCCGTGATCGTGTCGTTGAGCATGGCCAGCAGCGTGCCGGACGGCGCAAAACGTTCGATCAACGTGGGATCAACGTCCCGCCGCGGGCCGCCGGCCCCCCGATGGTCACCCGTACGGCGCCGGGAGGCACGGCGGCGCGCGGGACGGCGGGCGCGGGCGATTGTCAGTGGGCGGTGCGAGACTCGGCGGAGCAGGCAACGGGACCCTTCCGAGGAGGGCGAAGATGCTCACCGACCGCTACGTCACCGGCGCTCCGGACTGGATCGACGTCGCCGTGCCCGACGTCGACGGCGCCGCCTCCTTCTACGGCGGCCTCTTCGGCTGGCGGCTGCGTCCGGCGCCCGCCGGGGACCACGGCTGCTTCGAGCGGGACGGCGCCACGGTGGCCGGCTGTCTGGGGATCACCCCCGAGCACGGCCCGCCGTCCTGGACGGTGTACTTCCGGACACCGGACGCCGAGGCCGCCGCCCGGTCCGCCGAGCGGGCCCGGGGCCGGGTGCTGGTGCCGCCGACGCGCGTGCTGGCGGAGGGCGTGTCGGCGATCCTCGCCGACCGGGCGGGAGCACCGTACGGCGTCTGGCAGCCGGGGCAGCGCAAGGGGCTCGACCTGGTGGGCGAGACGGGCGCGCTGTGCTGGGCCGAGCTGTACACACCGGACATCGCGGCGGCCGCGGCGCACTACCACGCGGTGCTCGGTCTGGAGACCTCCGCCCTGTCCTTCCCGGGCGGCACCTACACCTGCGTCAATCCGGCGGGCGAGGGCGAGGCGGGCGTGTTCGGCGGCGTAATCCCGCTCGCCGACGACCCGGTGGAGACACAGGCGCACTGGCTGCCGTACATCGCGGTGGCCGACACGGACGCCGTGCTGGCGCGGGCCCTGGAGCTGGGCGGCGAGGTCCGCCTCCCCGCCGCGGACGTCGAGGGCGTGGGCCGCCTGGCCCGGCTGGCCGATCCGTACGGGGCCCGGTTCGCGGTGCTCCAGCCCGCGCCTCGGCAGGGGTAGGGGCGGGCGGGACGGGGCGGACCGGTCTCCGAGACCGGTCACGAGGGGGCACGTCACGGACGGGGCACGTCACGGGCGGAGCACGTCACGCCGACGCGCGCCGCACCAGTGTCGTCGGCAGGATCACGCCGGCCGGCGGGACCCCGGGGTCGAGGGCGCCGGCCCCGGACGCGCCGTCCAGCCCGCGCAGCAGCAGCCGGGCCATCAGGCGGCCCATCTCCTCGATGTCCTGACGGACCGTGGTCAGCGCGGGCTCGGTCTGTTCGGCGACCTGCACCATGTCGTCGAAGCCGACCACGGCCACGTCCTCCGGGACCCGCCGCCCGTGTGCGCGCAGCACCCGCAGCGCGCCCGCCGCCATCAGGTCGTTGGCCGCGAACACGGCGTCCAGCGCGGGGCACCGGTGCAGCAGGTCCCGCATGGCGCGTTCACCGCCGCCCGCGGTGAAGTCGCCCCGGGCGACCAGCTCGGGGTCGGCGCCGGTCATGACGTCGCGGTAGCCGGCCAGCCGGTCGGCGGCGGAGGTCTGGTCGAGCGGGCCGGTGATGTGCGCGATCCGGCTGCGGCCGAGGCCGGCGAGGTGGCGTACGGCGTCCCGGGCGCCGCCCCGGTTGTCGCTGTCGACGTACACCACGTCGTCGTGCCCCTCGCTCCACCCGGGGCGGCCGCCGAACACCGTCGGCACCCCGGCGCGCTGGATCAGGCCGGGCAGCGGGTCGTCCAGGTGCAGGGAGAAGACCAGCGCCCCGTCGACGTGTCCGCCCGCGAGGTAGCGGCCGACCCGGGCGTGGTCCTCGCGGCCCTCGGTGAGCAGCAGGACGAGCTGGTTGTCGTGGGCGGTCAGCTCCTTGCCGATGCCGCGCAGCTGGAGGGCGAAGAAGGGGTCGGCGAAGACCCGGGCCTCGGGTTCCGCGACGACCACGGCGACGGCGTCGTGCCGCCGGGTCACCAGGGAGCGGGCGGCCTGGTTGGGCACGTAGCCGAGTTCCTCGACCGCGCGGCGGACCCGGGCGGCGAGCGCCTCACGGACCCCCGCCGCTCCGTTCACCACCCGTGACACGGTGGCCCGGGAGACCCCGGCCCGCGCGGCCACCGCCTCCAGCGTGGGACGCGGCGCTGTGTCGGTCACGTGGGCTCCTCCTCGGCGGCTGCGGATCAGGATAGCCGCGGCCCGAGGGAGGGTGAGAGCGCTCTCCGCGCGCACGCTATGCGCGGTCGCCGTGATCGGTGTGATCGGTGTGATCGTGCGGCTCGTACCCGGGGATCGTCCCGTCCGTCTTCTTCACCAGGAACAGCCCCACCATCCCCATGTCGGAGTGGCTCTGCACATGGCAGTGGTACATCCACGCCCCGGCCCCCACCCCCTCCCCGGCGATCACCTGGAAGCCGAAGGAGTCCGCCGGGCCGGTGATCTTGTTGTCGACGACCCGGCTGGGGTCGTCGGGGCCGGTGAGGAGGCCGGTGCGGTTGTCCGCCCAGCGGTGACCGTGCAGATGGAAGGTGTGGTAGTACTCGCCGTGCGTGATCATCACGAACTCGACGCGGTCGCCCACCGTGGCCTCGAAGTCCGGACCGGTGTGCGCGGGCCGGTTGTTGATGAGCATGTCGTTGAAGACGACGGTGTGCGTGGCGTCCGGCAGGACGTCGCCCGCGCGGCGGACGATCACCGGCCCGTACAGGCCTCCCCGGATGCCGCCGGTGCCGTGCTCGGTGCCGACGACGTGGTCGTGGTAGTGCCAGTAGCCCGCGCTGCCGGCCCGCCAGGTGCCGTCCGCCCGGCGGCCGGGCCTGTGCGTGCGCCAGGTGTAGGTGCGGGTGCCGCCGGGCGGCACATCGCTCCTGTTCATCGCGGTGCCGTCGCTGGTGATCTCGTAGTCCAGGCCGTGGACGTGCAGGCTGGCCGGGATGTCCATGGTGTTTTCGAACTCGATGTGCAGCGTGTCGCCCTCGTTGAGTTCGATCAGCGGCCCCGGGATCGTCGCCGCGCCCTTCTCCAGTCCGTAGCCGAACTGTCCGCCGGGCAGCCGTTCCGCGTACAGCCTGAGGTGCCTGACCGCGCCGCCGGCCGGGGCCGTCCGGGCCGGGGCGGCGGCGGCCGGGGCGCCCACCGACTCCGGACCCCACGACATCGAGGTCGCGACCGCCGCGCCGCCCAGCAGCACCCGCCGGTTGAAGCCGCGTCTGTCCATGCCAACTCCCCACTCGGGCGACGAGCGTGACGGAATGCTGTGTGGAATCTGTGCGACGGCGACGGTAACGGGCATCGAGCCGTTTATCCACACTCAGGACAAAGTTCGTTCCATGCCGGTGATACCTCTTGGCGAGCCGCGCAAAGAGGTCTAGCTTCCTTGGCGCTGCTGCCGCGACCGAAGAGGGGTGGGTGACCACGTGCGGTTCTCATCGCATCACAGGCCCGGGAACTTACCGAGACGACGGCTCCGGGCGGCCTCGCTGACCGCCGGACTGCTGACCGCGGGGCTGTTGTCGGCCCCCGCGGCCGACGCGCGGCCGGCGCCGGAACCGTCCCTGACAACGATGTCGATCAAGTCGCCGCCGGGCGGCGCCGAGGTCCGGGTGCTGGTCTTCTACGGATCGGCCGCCGCCGGCCCCCAGTCGCCGGTCGTGAACGCCGGGATCGCGGCGATCGAGCGGATCGGACTGACCGGGCCGGCGGACCAGCGGTTCGCGGTCACGGCCACCGGCGACACGTCGGTGTTCACGAACGACAAGCGCCTCGGCCGGTTCAACGCGGTGGTCTTCCTGACCGGCGGCGGGGACGTCCTGGATCCGGAGCAGGAGGCGGGCCTGGAGGCGTACATGGAGGCCGGTGGGGGTTTCCTCGGCGTCCATGACGCGGCCCGCGCGGAACCGTACTCGGACTGGTTCACCGGTCTGATCGGCGCCCGTCCCGCGGCCGGCGCCGCTCCGGCCGTCCAGCGGGCCACCGTGGAGGTCGGCGACCGCGTGCACCCGGCCACCAAGGACCTGCCGGTGCAGTGGAAGCGCCCCGACAAGTGGCTGAACTGGGCGGCGAATCCGTCCGGCGAGGTGCACACCGTGGCCCGGGTGCGCGAGTCGACGTACACCCCGGGAGCCGGTGCCAACGGCTGGGACCACCCGGTGAGCTGGTGCCGCGACTACGACGGCGGACGCTCCTTCTACACCGGCATGGGCGGTACCGCCTCGGCCTACGACGAGACCGACTTCCGCACCCATCTGCGCGGCGCCCTGCTGTGGACCACCCGCCTGGTCCAGGCCGACTGCAAGGCCACCATCACCGGCAACTACAAGGCGGAGCGGCTGACCCGGCCGAACCAGCCGGGGCAAAACGACCAGATCGGCGAGCCGCACGGCCTGGTCACCGCGCCCGACGGCCGGGTGTTCTACATCGGCCGGGGCGGCGCCGACGCCGCTCAGCCGGTGGTCACCGACTGGAACGACCCGGACATCGGCAAGGGCAGGGGCGAGATCCACGTCTACGACCCGGCGACCCAGCGGGTCACCCTCGCCGGTGAGCTGACCGTCTTCGGCAACAAGGGCGGCGGCGAGGAACTGGTCAAGGTCGAGGAGGGTCTGCTCGGCATCGAACTCGACCCGCACTTCGCGGACAACGGCTGGGTGTACCTGCACTACACCCCGCACTCGGAGATCAACCGCGAGACCCACATGGCCGAGCGGCGGGTCTCCCGCTTCACCCTCGACCAGACCACCGACAAGCTGGACCTGGGCAGCGAGAGGGTGCTGCTGAAGTGGCCGGTGCAGATCCACAGCTGCTGCCACGCGGGCGGCGGGCTGGCCTGGGACTCCAAGGGCAACCTGTACATCGCCACCGGTGACAACAACTCCAGTGGCTTCAGCGACGGTTACTCGGGCAACAACCCCGAGCCGAACTTCAAGGGCGTCTCCTTCGCGGACGCCCGCCGCACCGCAGGCAACACCAACAACCTCAACGGCAAGATCCTGCGCATCCACCCGGAACCGGACGGCACGTACACCCTGCCCGCGGGCAACCTGTTCACCGGCGAGGAGAGTGCCGAGGGCGGCGGCAAGACGCGCGGCGAGATCTATGTGATGGGCGTGCGCAACCCGTCCCGCATCTCCGTCGACAAGTCGACCGACACCCTGTACGCCGGCTGGGTCGGCCCGGACGCCTCCGCCCCCTCCCCGACCTGGGGGCCGGCCAAGTACGACACCTTCGCGGCGATCACCGAGGCGGGCAACCGGGGCTGGCCGTACTGCATGGGCAACAAGCAGCCCTACCGGGACCGCAACCTGCCGGACCCGTCGCAGCCGCTGGGCTGGTACGACTGCGACCACCCGAAGAACGAGTCGCCGAACAACGACGGCCTGGTCAACCTGCCGCCGGTGACCGGCAACAACATCTGGTACTCGCCGCAGGGCGGCGGCCCGGACTTCCCGCGCGACGCGAACGGCGTGCCGTCCTACGAGCAGGACGAGGGCAGCTACCTGCTGCCGTGGCTCACCGGCGGCAGCCAGGCCGCGATGACCGGACCGGTCTACCGCTACGACGCCGCGAGCAGCAGCGCGGCCAAGTGGCCGGAGTACTGGGACGGCAAGTGGTTCGTCGGCGACTTCTACGACGCCGGGCAGCCGCGCAACGCGGTGCTGATGGACCCGAAGACGCAAGGCGACGGCGGGCTGCCGGTGCACTCCGAGTCACTGAAGAAGATCGTGCCGGTCGGCGCGGACGGCATCAAGAACCTGATGGGCTGGACGTTCGGCCCGGACGGCGCGCTGTACGTCCTGGACTACGGCCGCGGCTTCTTCACCTCGGACACCAAGTCGGCGCTGTGGAAGGTCACTTACACGGGCGGCGGGCCGACCCCGGCGGCCGGACGACTGGCGAGGGGGACGCGGTGACACGGCGACGGAGAGGCTGGGCCGCGCTGCTGGCCGGCCTGCTGATGGTGCTGGGGCTCCAGACGGTCGCCGTCGGCGCGGATGAGCCGGCCGCGCCCGCCGCGCAGCAGGTCCTCACCTGGACCGCCGGCGACGACATCACGAAGTACACCTCGGCGCCCGAGACGGCGGTGGCCGGTCCGGCGACGATCGTCTTCGAGAACAGCGAGGCGACCGGCAACACCACCGGCATGCCGCACACGCTGACGTTCCTGACCAGCGACCCCGCGTACAACAGCGACGTGCAGCTGAACATCCTGGCCAACCCGTTCGACGCGCAGGGCGGCAAGCACACCGCCGAGGTCACCCTGTCCCCCGGCCGCTACCTGTACCACTGCTCCATCCCGGGCCACGGGGAGATGAAGGGCGTCCTGGTGGTCACCGAGGGCGGCGGCGAGGACACCACCGCGCCCCAGACCAGCGCGGACGTGCGGGGCGCGCGGAACGCCGAGGGACAGTACGTCGGTTCGGCGAGCGTGGCGGTCAGCGCCACCGACCCGGGCGGCTCGGGTGTCGACCGGGTCGAGTACGCGATCGGGGCGGACGGCGCCTGGCAGCCGTACACCGCCCCGGTGGTGATCGACCAGGTCGGCGACCACACGGTCCGCTACCGCGCCTTCGACAAGGCGGGCAACGCCGCCGCCGAGCAGAGCGTGACGTTCACCGTCGTCGCCCCGGGGACCGACGACACCACGCCGCCGCAGACCTCGGCGACGGTGGACGGCGAGCGGAACCCGGACGGTGCCTATCTCGACATGGCGACGGTGACGGTCAGCGCGTCCGACACCGGCTCCGGCGTCAACACCGTCGAGTACGCGGTCGGTGACGGGGCCTGGCAGCCGTACACCATGCCGGTGATGGTGCACCAGGTCGGCACCCACACCGTCCGCTACCGGGCCACCGACAAGGCGGGCAACACGGCCGCCGAGCAGAGTGTGCGGTTCACGGTCGTCGCCGCTCCGCCGCAGGACACCACCGCGCCGGTGACCGGCGCGACCGTGGCGGGCACCCGCGACGCGAACGGGGCGTACGTCGGGAGCGCGCGGGTGACCGTCAGCGCCACCGACGCGGGCGGTTCGGGCGTCGCGGGCATCGAGTACTCGCTCGACGGCGGGCCCTACCTGGCGTACACCGGGCCCGTGCCGGTCGACCGCGTCGGCCCGCACACCGTGGCGTACCGGGCGAGCGACGAGGCGGGCAATGTCTCGGCGCCGCTCGGTGTGAGTTTCACCGTGGTCGCCGGCGGCGGGGTGCCGGCGCCGCCCTGCCCGGAGTACGACGAACGGCGCACGGTGATCGTCGGTACCGTCGACACGGGGGTGCCCAACCGGGTGACGGACAACCGGTGCCGGATCAACGAGCTGATCGAGGACGAGCGGGAGTGGACCTCGCACGCCCTGTTCCTCAAGCATGTGCGCGAGGTGACGGCGGCGCTGCTGGCCGAGGGCGTCATCGACCAGCGGGAGCTGAGGGCGGTCCGGGCCGCCGCCCGTGAGTCCGGGATCGGCAGCCCCGGCCAGACCGAGGGCTACCGGACCATCATGGACGGCTCCGCCGCGTCGCTGGCCAAGTGGGAGCAGGTGGGCGGCGGTTCGTTCGCGGCCAACGGCGACGGGTCGATCACCTCGGGCACCTCCGAGGACGGCCTGGGCATGTTGTGGTTCCCGGAGCGCGCCTACGGCGACTTCTCGCTGAAGCTGCAGTGGCGGGACGACGCGCCGGGCACCGGGAACGCCAACTCCGGTGTGTTCGTGCGCTTCCCGTGGGTCCACGACCACCCGGAGGAGTCCCGGCCGGAGTGGGCCGCGATCAAGTTCGGCCATGAGATCCAGGTGTTCGACAGTCCGGCCGGGGATCTGTACAAGACCGGTTCGGTCTACGGTTTCGACCGGGTGGGGCTGGCCGGGGCCGGGGTGACCCAGAAGGGCACCTGGAACGACTACGAGATCCGGGTGGTCGACCAGCACTACTCGGTGTACCGCAACGGTGTGCTGATCAACGAGTTCGACAACACCGGCGGCCAGGACTTCTACCCGGCCCGCGCGGACGACCCGGGCACGGACGGCCGCCGGTTCGCGGCCGGCTACCTCGGGCTCCAGGTGCACAGCACCACGGACGTGGTGTCCTACCGGGACGTGCGGATCATGGAGTTGTAGGCCGCGGTTTCTTCGCCCGGCTCGGCTGTACCCGCTTGGGTTCGCCCGGCATCTTCGGATACTCCGGCGGGTACGGCAGGTCGCCCAGGCCGTGGTCGCGTTCGTCCTTCGCGGCCAGCTCCAGCAGGGCGTCCAGGGCGTAGGCGTGGTCGTCCATGTCGGCGTGCACGTCGCCCAGTTCGGCGAAGCGGGCCGGCATGGTGGCGAGGTCGAAGTCGGCGGGGTGGGCGACGCCGACCTCCGCCCAGCGCAGCGGGGCCGAGACGGGGGCGTGCGGGCGGGCGCGGACCGAGTAGGCGGAGGCGATGGTGCGGTCCCGGGCGGTCTGGTTGTAGTCGACGAAGATGCGCCGGCCGCGCTCCTCCTTCCACCACTTGGTGGTGACCCGGTCGGGCATCCGGCGTTCCAGTTCGCGGCCGGCCGCGATGGCGGCGCGGCGTACCTGGGTGAAGGTCCAGCGAGGTTCGATCGGCACGAAGACGTGCAGGCCGCGGCCGCCGGAGGTCTTGGGCCAGCCGCGCAGGCCGCCGAACTCCTCCAGTACGGACCGCAGTTCGTGGGCGGCGCGGACCGCGTCGTCGTAGTCGGTGCCGGGCTGCGGGTCGAGGTCGACACGGAGTTCGTCGGGGTGGTCGACGTCGCTGCTGCGGACCGGCCAGGGGTGGAAGGTGAGGGTGCCGTACTGGGCGGCCCACACCACCGCTGCTTCCTCGGTGGGGCACATCTCGTCGGCGCTGCGTCCGCTGGGGAAGGCGATGTGGGCGGTGGGAATCCAGTCCGGCATGCCCTTGGGGGCGCGTTTCTGGTAGAACCACTCGCCGGTGACGCCGTCCGGGTAGCGCTCCAGGGTGGTGGGGCGCTCCCGCAGGGCGCGCAGGATGCCGGGGGCGACCGCCTGGTAGTAGCGGGCCAGGTCCAGCTTGGTGAATCCGCGCTCCGGGAAGAAGACCTTGTCCGGGCTGGTCAGCCGTACGGTCCGGCCGCCCGTCTCCAGTTCCACCGCTGCACCCATGTGAGCCACGGTAGGTCCGCCGGTCACTCTTCGCACATCAGGCGACATGGGCGATGTCCGGCCAGAATCGGACTATGGATCTGCCCGTGATGCCGCCCGTGAAGCCGATGCTCGCCAAGTCCGTGGCGGCGATCCCGCCGGGCATGCAGTACGAGGCGAAGTGGGACGGGTTCCGGGCGATCGTGTTCCGGGACGGTGCCGAGGTGGAGTTCGGCAGCCGCACCGGCAAGCCGCTGACCAGGTACTTCCCGGAGCTGGTGGCGGCGGTGAAGGAGCGGCTGCCCGAGCGGTGCGTGGTGGACGGGGAGATCGTCATCGCTCGGGCGGGGCGGCTGGACTTCGACGCGCTCACCGAGCGCATCCACCCGGCGGACTCGCGGGTGCGGACGCTGGCCGAGCGGACGCCGTCGTCGCTGGTGGCCTTCGATCTGCTGGCGCTGGACGGTGAGTCGCTGCTGGACGTGGCGCTGGCCGACCGGCGGGCGCTGCTGGTGCGGGCGCTGGCCCAGGTCACCGCGCCGGTGCACGTGGCGCCGGCCACCACCGACATCGAGGTGGCACGGCGGTGGTTCGAGCAGTACGAGGGGGCGGGCCTGGACGGGGTGGTGGCCAAGCCGCTGGATCTGCGCTACCGGCCGGACGAGCGGGCGATGTTCAAGGTCAAGCACGAGCGGACGGCGGACGTGGTGGTGGCCGGTTACCGCCTCCACAAGAGCGGCCCGGTGGTCGGCTCGCTGCTGCTCGGCCTGTACGACGACCGGGGCGCCCTCCAGCACGTCGGCGTGTGCGCGGCTTTCACCATGAAGCGGCGGGCGGAACTGGTGGCGGAGCTGGCGCCGCTGCGGATGGACGACGTGTCCGGGCATCCGTGGGCGGCCTGGGCGGACGAGGCCGCCCACGAGTCGGCGCGGCTGCCGGGCGCGCCGAGCCGCTGGTCGGGCAAGAAGGACCTGTCCTGGGTGCCGCTCAGGCCGGAGCGGGTGGCCGAGGTGGCGTATGACCACATGGAGAACGGGGCCCGGTTCCGGCACACCGCGCGCTTTCGCCGCTGGCGCCCGGACCGCACCCCGGACAGCTGCGCCTTCGCCCAGCTTCAGGAGCCGGTCCGCTTCGACCTGGCGGAGATCCTCGCGCCATCGGCTTGACCAAGACCGGTGTGCGGTGGGCCGGGCCGTGGTTCGCTGGTGTCCCGGGCCCGGAGCGAAGGAGCGCGCATGACCGGCACCCCTGTCCCCTTCCAGGTGTACGAGGCGGGAACCTACCTGCACGGCACCAAGGCGCATCTCGTGCCGGGAGATCTGCTGACCCCTGGCCGCGCCTCCAACTTCGAGGAAGGGCGCACCTCCCGGCACGTCTATGTCTCCGAGACCCTGGACGCCGCCGTCTGGGGCGCCGAGCTGGCGGCCGGCGACGGGCCGGGGCGGATCTACCTGGTCGAGCCGGTCGGCGCCCTGGAGGACGACCCCAACGTCACCGACAAGAGGTTTCCGGGCAATCCGACCCGTTCCTACCGCACCCGCGAGCCGGTCCGGGTGGTGTCGGAGCTCACCGGCTGGACCGGTCACACCCCCGAGCAGCTCCAGGCGATGCGGGACGGGCTGGCCGACCTGCGCCGCAGCGGCCGCGCCACGATCCTGGACTGATCAGGGCTTCATCAGCACCTTCACCGCGCCGTCCTGCTTCTTCTGGAACATCTCGTAGGCGTGCGGCGCGTCGGTGAGCGGCACCCGGTGGGTGGCGAAGTCCTGGACGCCGAGCGGGTCCTCGTCGGTGAGGTAGGTGAGGATGTCGTCGCTCCAGCGGCGTACGTTGGCCTGCCCCATCCGCAGCTGGATCTGCTTGTCGAACATGGTGAGCATCGGCATCGGGTCGGCCATCCCGCCGTACACGCCGACCAGCGAGATGGTGCCGCCGCGGCGCACCAGGTCGATGGCGGTGTAGAGGGCGGCGAGCCGGTCCACGCTGAAGCGTTCCGCGAGCGGGCCGCTCAGTTTGCGGGGCATGATCGCGGCGCCCTGCTGCACCAGCTTCGCGATCGCGCCGCCGTGCGCCTCGGTGCCCACGGCGTCGATCACCGCGTCCGGGCCGCGTCCGCCGGTCTCGTCCTGGATGGCGGCGACGAGTTCCTTCTCGCTGTCGAAGGCGCGCAGGTCGTACGTCTCCACGCCGCGTTCGCGCGCCCGGCGCAGCCGCTCGGGGACGAGGTCCACGCCGAACACCCGCCCGGCGCCCTTGGCCTGCGCGACCCGGCAGGCCATGTCGCCGATCGGGCCGAGGCCGAGCACGGCGACGGTGCCGCCCTGCGGGACGCCGGCGTAGGCGACCGCCTGCCAGGCGGTGGGCAGTACGTCGGACAGGTAGACGAAACGGTCGTCCGGCGGACCCTCGGGCACCTTGATCGGGCCGTAGTGGGCGTGCGGGACCCGCAGGTACTCCGCCTGGCCGCCCGGCACCGCGCCGTACAGGCGGGTGTAGCCGAACAGGGCGGCGCCCATGCCCTCGCCGGTGACCTGGGTGGTCTCGCACTGGGTGGGCAGGCCGGTGTCGCACATGTAGCAGTGGCCGCAGGCGATCTGGAACGGCACCACGACCCGGTCGCCGGGCCTGAGGTTCGGCACTTCGGGGCCGACCTCCTCGACGATGCCCATCGGCTCGTGTCCGAGGATGTCGCCCGGGGTCATGAACGGGGTGAGCACTTCGTACAGGTGCAGGTCGGAGCCGCACAGTCCGGAGGAGGTGACGCGGATGACCGCGTCGGTGGGTTCCTGGATCTTCGGGTCCGGCACCTCCGCCACCCGCACGTCCCGCTTGCCCTGCCAGGTCACTGCCTTCATCGTCCCGCGCTCCCTCCGTCGCCCGGCCGTATCACTGTCACTCGTACGGTGGCGCCCGGGTACCCGGCGCCCCTCCCCCGAACCGCCACGCTGGTCCGATCAGCCGACCGAAAGCGCGCGATCAGAAGAAATCGGGTATGGCCGCATATGCGTAAAGAAGCGCACAATCAGTGACACAGGGAGAGCGGGCGGGTGGTCGGGATGCTGGTCGGGATGCTGGTCGGGAAGCGACAAGGCGGACGCAGAGGTGCACGGACCGGGGTGACGGCGGCGGTGGCGGCGCTGCTGGCGGCGGGCTGCGCGGCCGGGCCGGGACCGGACGACGACGGACGCGGCCCCGCGCCGGTCCCGTCCCGGGCGACGGCGGCGGCGACGGAAACGGCGGCCGCTACGGCGTCCCCGCTGGCCGTCAAGATCGACAACGCGCCCGCCGCCCGCCCCCAGACGGGCCTGGAGGCGGCGGACGTCGTCTACGTGGAGCCGGTGGAGGGCGGGCTGAGCAGGCTGCTGGCCCTGTACGCGACCAGGCTGCCGGAGACCGTGGGTCCGGTGCGCAGCGCCCGCGCGTCCGATCTGGAGCTGCTGCGCCAGTTCGACCGGCCGACGCTCGCCTTCTCCGGCGCCCAGCGCAAGCTGCTGCCGGACATCGACAGGGCCCCGCTGCGGGCCGAGCAGCCGGACGGGGCCGCGGACGCCTTCGTCCGGGACAGCGCCCGGCCCGCCCCGCACAACCTCTATCTGCGCCCCGGCCGCCTGCTGTCCTCGGCGCCGGGCGCGACGGCCCTGACCACCGGCTTCCAGTACGGCGCCGGGCCCGCGGGCGGCCGGACCGAGCCCGCGCACACGGTGCGCTACCCGGCGGCCCGCTTCACCTTCACCTGGTCGGCGGAGCGGGCCGGCTGGCTGCTGTCGATGGACGGCACCCCGGCCGTCACCCCCGGCGGGAAACGGCTGGCGCCCGCCACCGTCGTCGTGCAGTACGTGAAGGTGCGGTCCTCGAAGCTGCACGACTCGCGGGGCAACCACTCGCCGTACGTCGAGACGGTCGGCGCCGGCCGGGCCCAGGTGCTGCGCGACGGCCGCGCGCACGCCGCCACCTGGCGCCGGGGCGCGGCCACGGACGGTACGGCGTTCACGGCGGCGGACGGTTCGCCGCTGCGGTTCGCCGCGGGCCAGGTGTGGGTGGTGTTCGCGCAGGCCGGCTGAGAAACCTCAGCGGGCGACCGGCTCGGCCGGGTTGCGCAGCCCCTCGGCCGCGTCCGCGACCCGCTGGATGAGGTCGAAGAACTGGCCCTGCTCGGCGGCCGAGAGCGGGGCCAGGAAGACCTGGTTCATCCGGGCCGTGCGCACGGTGAGCTTGCGGTGGGTGCGGGTGCCCTCGTCGGTCGGGCGGAGCAGGGCGCGGCGGCCGTCCTGCGGGTCGCGCACCTTGTCGATCAGGCCCCGGCGGCTGAGCCGGCTGATCACCTCGGCGATCGTGGACCGGTCGAGCCCGACCCGCTCGCCCACCGTGCGCTGGTCCAGGCCCGGCTCCGCGACCAGCGCGTTCAGGACCGCGAACTGCGGCGACGTGATCTCCTCGGAGACCATCGTGTTCCACAGCAGGTAGTGCGCCTGCTGGAGCCGCCGGGCCAGGTGCCCGGGATGGGTGGTCAGGTCCACCGCGGCCATGTGCGCTCCCGAGATCATATTAGTTGGTGCACTGAACAATACTCGGCGCACCGCACTCGGTACACCTCACACAACAAGGCCATGAACTGGGTCTTGACGACTCCCCCGGCCGGTGGCAGCGTGTGGGAAACATCGCCGAAATACTCAGTGCCCTGACTAATTCATACGCTCGGGCCGCCTGACAGGGATGGGTTCCATGACTCTCACCCAGCACGACATAGACGCGGAGATGGCCGCCGAGCGCGCCGCGTACGAGAAGCGGCTCGCCGACGGCGGGCCGGCCGAGCACCACCCGCGCCGCGCCTACGCCCCGTACCGGTCCTCGGTGCTGCGGCATCCGAAACAGCCGCCGGTCGCCATCGACGTCACCAAGGACCCGGAGCTGGTGGAGCTGTCCTCGCCCGCCTTCGGCGAGCGCGACCTGACCGCGATCGACAACGACCTCACCGTCCAGCACCCCGGTGAGCCGGTCGGCGAGCGGATCACCGTCTCCGGGCGGCTCCTGGACCGCGCCGGGCGGCCGGTGCGCGGCCAGCTGGTGGAGATCTGGCAGGCCAACTCGGCCGGTCGCTACGCCCACCAGCGCGAGCAGCACGACGCGCCGCTGGACCCGAACTTCACCGGCACCGGCCGCACGATCACCGACGCCGACGGCCGCTACCGCTTCACCACCATCCAGCCCGGCCCCTACCCGTGGCGCAACCACGTCAACGCCTGGCGGCCCGCGCACATCCACTTCTCGCTCTTCGGGTCCGCGTTCACCCAGCGGCTGGTGACGCAGATGTACTTCCCGAACGACCCGCTGTTCCGGTACGACCCGATCCTCCAGTCCGTCACGGACGACGCGGCCCGGCAGCGGCTGATCGCGACGTACGACCACAGCCTGTCGGTGCCGGAGTTCTCGCTCGGCTACCACTGGGACATCGTGCTCGACGGCCCGACCGCCACCTGGATCGAAGAAGGGCGCTGACCTGCCATGACGAAGATCGACACCAGCAGCCCGGAGAACGTGCTGCCCACCCCGTCGCACACGGTGGGCCCCTTCTACGGCTACTCGCTGCCGTTCCGCGGCGGGGAGGAGATCGCCCCGGTCGGACACCCGGACACCGTCACCGTGCACGGGTACGTGCTGGACGGCGCGGGCGACCCGCTGCCGGACGCCCTCGTGGAGGTCTGGGGCGCGGACCCGGAGGGCAACGTGCCGACCGCCGACGGCTCGATGCGCCGGGACCCGGCGACCGGCGGCTACCTCGGGCGCAACGGCGTGGAGTTCACCGGCTGGGGCCGCATCCAGACCGACGCCGACGGACACTGGTACGTACGGACCCTGCGGCCGGGCGCGCGCGGGCTGAGCGCCCCGTATCTGAGCGTGTGCGTCTTCGCGCGCGGTCTGCTCGTGCACCTGTTCACCCGGATCTACCTGCCCGGCGACCCGGCCGCGCTGGCCGCCGACCCGCTGCTGGCCCAGGTGCCCGAGGACCGCCGTGACACGCTGGTCGCGGCCGAGGAGCGGGCGGGCACGTACCGTTTCGACATCCGCCTTCGAGGCGAGGGCGAGACGGTCTTCCTGGAGTACAAGTGACCTTTCCCGACGACGGAACCGGCCTGCTCGCCCCCGGGTGGGCGGGCTCCCCGGCCGCCGCGGCGACCGGCGACCGGGCGTATCTCGCGGCGCTGCTGGCCGCCGAGGCCGCGCTGACCCGGGCCCAGGCCGCGCTGGGCCTGGCCCCGGACGAGGCGGCGACGGCGGTGACGGACGCCGCCGCCGACGCGGACCGCTTCGACCTGGCCTCGATCGCCGGACGGGCGCGCGGCGGCGGCAACCCGGTGATCCCGCTGGTCGCCGATCTGACCGAGGCGGTCGGCGCGAAGTACGGGCCCTACGTGCACCGGGGCGCGACCAGCCAGGACATCCTGGACACGGCGGCGATGCTGGTCGCCGCCCGCACCCTGGACCTGATCCTGGCCGACCTCGCCCGCACCGAACGGGCGCTGGCCCGGCTCGCCGCCGAGCACCGGGAGACCGTGCTGCCGGGGCGGACGCTGACCCAGCACGCGGTGCCGACCACGTTCGGGCTGAAGGCGGCCGGGTGGCGGTCGCTGGTACTGGACGCCCGGGACCGGATCACGGCGGTGCGCGCCCGGCTGCCGGTGCAGCTCGGCGGCGCCGCCGGGACGCTGGCGGCGTTCGCGGCGTACGGCGCCGCCGACCCGCTCGCGCTGCCCGCCGCGTACGCCCGTGAACTGGGCCTGGCGGAGCCCGCGTTGCCCTGGCACACGCTGCGCACGCCGCTCGCCGATCTCGCCGGGTGCCTGGCACTGGCCGCCGGGACGTTGGGCAAGCTCGCCGCGGACGTGCTGGTGCTCGGCCGGACCGAGACCGGAGAAGTGGCCGAGGGCAGCGGCGGCGGGTCCTCCGCGATGCCGCACAAGGCCAACCCGGTGCGGTCCACGCTGATCGCGGCAGCGGCCCGGCGCGCGCCACAGCTCGCGGCCACGCTGTACGGCTCGCTGGCCGCCGAGGACGAGCGGCCCGCCGGGGCCTGGCACGCCGAGTGGGAGCCGCTGCGGGACCTGCTGCGGCTGACCGGCGGCGCGGCCCGGGACGCCGCCGAGCTGGCCGAGGGCCTCCAGGTGCGCCCGCGGGTCATGCGCGCCGACCTGGACCTGACCCACGGGCTGATCGTCTCGGAGCGGCTCTCCGCCGAACTGGCGCCGGTGCTCGGCCGCTCCCGGGCCAAGGAGCTGCTGACCGAGCTGGCGCGGCGCACCTACGCCGAGCACCGCCCGCTGGGCGAACTCCTCGCCGAGGTGCCGGAGCTGGCGGACCTGGACCTCGCCGCCCTGGCCGATCCCACCCAGTACACCGGCAGCGCCGCTGCCCTCACCGACCGCGCACTGGAGCGACGTTGACCCTGCTCAATCACCGCACCGAAGGCCCCGCCACCGCTCCCCCGCTGATCCTCGGGCCCTCGCTCGGCACCTCGTACGCCCTGTGGGACCAGGTGGCGCCCGAGCTGTCCAGCGCGCACCGGGTGATCCGCTGGGACCTGCCGGGGCACGGCGGTTCACCGGCGGAGCTGATCTCCGCCGGGGCGACCGTGGCCGACCTGGCCGGTCTGGTGCTGGCGCTCGCCGACTCGCTCGGGCTGGAGCGGTTCGCGTACGCGGGGGTGTCGCTGGGCGGCGCGGTCGGGCTGCACCTGGCCGTGCACCACCCCGAGCGGCTCACCTCGCTGGCCGCGATCTGCTCGTCGGCGCACTTCAACGGGGCCGAGCCGTGGCGGGAGCGGGCGGCGAAGGTCCGCCGGGAGGGGCTGGCGGAGCTGGCCGAGAGCGCGGACGCCCGGTGGTTCACACCCGGGTTCACCGTGCCGGAGCTGGCACGCGATCACCGGGACGCCGACCCGGCGGCGTACGCGGCCTGCTGCGACGCGCTGGCCGCCTACGACCTGCGGGACCGGCTGGCGGACATCACCGTGCCCACGCTGCTGATCGCCGGCCGCGAGGACCCGGCGACCCCGCCCGCGCACCTGCGGGAGATCGCCGACGCGGTGCCCGGCGCGGCGCTGGTGGAGATCCCCGGCGCCTCGCACCTGGCGCCCGCCGAGCGTCCCGAGGCGGTGCTCACCGCGCTGCGCGGCCATCTCGACGGGGGTGCCAAGCGGGGCATGGCGGTCCGCCGCGAGGTGCTCGGGGACCCGCACGTGGACCGGGCGCAGTCCCGGCAGACGCCGTTCACGGCCCGGTTCCAGGACTTCATCTCGCGCTACGCCTGGGGCGAGATCTGGACCGACGAGACGCTGTCGCGCCGCGAACGCAGCATGATCACCATGACCGCGCTGATCGCGCACGGCCACTACGAGGAACTGGCCATGCATGTCCGGGCGGCACGGCGCAACGGGCTCACGCCGGACGAGATCGGCGCCGTACTGCTCCAGACGGCCGTGTACTGCGGGGTACCCGCGGCCAACTCGGCGTTCGCGACGGCGCAGCGGGTGCTGGCCGAGGAGGACGGCTCCTAGGGCCGGTCGCCGACGGGGCTGGTCAGGTCCGTCAGCGCCCGCTCGGCGCGGGCGGTCAGGCCGTCCGCGCCGCAGGAGCGGGCCAGCGCCAGGCCGCGGTCCAGTTCGGCCGCCGAGCGGGCCGCGATGCCGTACTCGACCTGGGCGGCGGCGTGTTCGTAGCGGCACGGCGAGGCCGCCAGGCGGGCGGCGGCCTGGGCGGCGAGGCCGACCGCGCGCCGCCCGGTCTCCAGGGCGGCGGCGCAGCGCAGGGCCTGCCCGACGGCCGTGTCGGTGCCGAACCGCTCGGCCTGCCGGCGGGCGTCGGCGGCCAGCCGGGCGGCCCGCCCCGGGTCCTCGGCGGCCAGCGCGCGAGCGAGGTCGACCGCCCAGGGGACCAGCACCGGGTTGAGGTGGCCGCGGGCCGCGGCGGCCTTCTCGGCGGCCTCCAGTTCGTTGACGCCGTCCTCGGTGCGGCCGACCGCGAGCAGCAGCCGGCCGCGCACCGAGCGCGGGTCGGGCAGCACGATCGTGGACGGGTACGGCGGCGCGAAGTCGTACTGCTCGGCGATCTGCCACGCCTGGTCGACATGGCCGCGGGCGAGCAGCGTGTCGACCAGGTTGCAGGTCGCCGACCAGTACAGCGGCAGCCCGCGGCCGACCCGCTCGGCCAGCCGCAGCGACTCGCGCAGCGACGCCTCCGCCTCCCGCAGCCGGCCCCGGCGGCGCTGCCCGAGCCCGACGTAGGCGTGCGCGAGGGCCAGATGGCCGCCGCTCCAGCCGGCCGTCTCGTAGGCCCGCAGCGCCTCGGCGAACAGGGCGTCGGCCCGGTCCAGGCGGTCGGTGTAGGCGTAGGCGCTGGCCAGCATCATCAGCAGCTCCAGGCCCCACTCGGTGTCGGTCCAGCCGAGACCGGGTGCGAGGCGGCCGTCGACCAGGGCGCGGTCGCACAGCGCGGCGATCTCCTCGGCGCTCTCCCCGCGGGTCATGGCGTCGAAGCCGCGCAGGATGAGCAGGGCGCGCTCGGCGTTGTCCCGGCCGGTGCAGGTGCGGGCCAGGTCGGCGAGCCGCTCGGAGCGGCCGGGGACGGCGGACTCGCCGGCGTGGATGCCCTCCCACATGTACTGGACGGCCTGGAGCCGGAGCCGGGCGGGACCGTCCGGGTGCCGGGCGGCCTCCGTCTCGACGGTGCGCACCGCCTCCTCCAACTGGTCGTTGTGCAGCAGCGCCTGGGAGAGGCGGACCACGGCGTCGACCCGTTCGTCGCCGTGCAGGCCGGGCATGGCGAGGGCCTCGCGGAGGTGGCCGACGGTGGTGGCGGGCGAGGTGAGCAGGGTGGCGCAGCCGAGTTCGTAGCGCACGCGCGCGTGGGTCTCGGGCGGCGGGGGCTCCGCCAGGGCGCGTTCGAGGCACTGGCGGGCGGCGTCGGGGGCGCCCACGGCGAGGTGCTCGCGGGCGGCCTCGCGGAGCTGTTCGACCAGTTCGGCGTCGTCGTCCGGGTGCACCTGGAGGAGGTGCCGGGAGGCGGCCGCCGCGCCCAGGCCCAGGTCGGTGACGAGCTGGGCGGCGATGCCGTGCATGGCCCGGCGCAGCCCGTCCGGGATGGACGCGTAGACGGCGGTGGCGATCAGCGGGTGGTCGAACTCCAGCTCGCCGTCGCCGTCGTCGGGGCCGGCCGCGGTGAGGATCCGGGCGTCCCGCAGCAGCCCGGCGCAGTGCGCGGCCTCGGCCGCCTTCATGGTGAGCAGTGCGGCGCACCGGGAGACCGTGATGCCGGTGCCGAGGATGGCGGCGGCCCAGGCGAACCGGGTGGCGTCGACGCCGAGTTCCTCCAGGCGGGCGACGAGGCCGACGCCGCGGCCGGCCTCGTTCAGGGCGCGCAGTTCGGCGGCGTTGGCGGCGACCGGGGCGAGGGCGCTGTCGCGGACCTTGGCGAGGAGTTCGACGGTGTCGTAGGGGTTGCCGCCGGTGACGGTCCACACCTCGTGGCAGAACGCGGCGTCGGCGCCGTCACCGAGGGCGGCGCGGGTGAGCCCGGCGGCGGCCTCGGCGGTGAGCAGGTTCAGGGTGGTGACGGGGTGGTGCGCGAGGGCGGCGACCGGGTCGAGCCGGCCGGCGTCGGCGCCGGTGGCGTCGTCGGACCGGTAGGCGGTCACCACCAGCACGGGCAGTTCGCCCAGGTGTTCGGCGCACGCGGTGAGCCAGCGCAGGGTCTCCTGGTCGGCCCAGTGCAGGTCGTCGATGAGCAGGACCAGGGGCGGCTCGCGGTCGGCCAGCCGCCGTACCGCCTCCACCAGTCCGTCGCACACGCCCCGCGGGTCGGCCCGCCGCTCGCCCGGATCCGCGATGCCGAGGGCCGGGCCGACGATGTCGTACCAGTCGCCGAGCAGGTCGCGGGCCTCGTCGGGGTGCAGGGACAGCAGCGCCGGCTGGAGCAACTGCCGTACCACGTTGTACGGGACGGAGCGCAGCGTCTCGCCGCCGCGCGCGGAGTGGACGACGCAGCCGCGGGCCTCGGCGAGGCGGCGGGCGGTGCCGAGCAGGGCGGTCTTGCCGAGGCCGGCCTCGCCGCGGAACACCAGCAGGGCCCCGGCGGACGCACGGTCCGCGCCCAGGGCGTCGACCGCCCGGGCGACCGCGGCGACTTCCTCGTCGCGCTCCCACAGGGCGGCCGAGGCGGCTGCCGTGGGCCGTACCTCCGTCATCCCGCTGCCTCCCCGAGTCGCCCGAATGACGTACAGACTCTGAGCCTAGCCGCCCGGACCGCACGGCGCCGGATGGTCGCTCCGGGTCTTGCCTTACCGGGTGACATCGTGTAGTGAGCGGGCGGGGTGGTGCGTCTCGGGCCGTCAATCAGCGCTGTACGCAGGGGTTTCGGGGCGGTACGGGTGGGGTGGCGCCGTGGGGCGGGGCGGGCCGGGGCAGCGCACGGAACGGGGAGGTGGCGGGAAGGTACCCGCCCTCTCATACGACTTTCACCGACGCCTCATACGGTGGGGACATGACGCAGGAGACTCCTCCCGGGTGGTATCCGGACCCCGGGCAGACAAGTGACGGTCCCGCCACCGAGCGCTGGTGGGACGGCAAGGCGTGGACGGACCGGATCCGCCCCGCGGGGGGTCCCCCGGAACAGCCGCCGACGGATGGCGCCCGACAGGCGGCGGAGCCGGCGGGACCGGCCGAGCCGGCGGGGGACGGCGGGGCGGCCGGGCAGCCGACGGCCGCGGCCCCGGTCCCCGCTTCCGACCCCGCCCCCACGGGCACCCCCGACGCCGGACCGCCGCCCGTGGACGGCCCCGGGCCGGGGCAGCCGGCAC
>NZ_JBQOUX010000011.1:0-108072 GCF_052216785.1 Streptomyces sp. JW3
GCCACGGCGCCGGCCGCGAGGCCCGCCGCGGGCGCGGCCCCGCGCGCGAGCAGCCGGGGCCCGGCCAGCACGAGCCCGGCCGCGGCCCCGGAGGTACGGGTCAGAAGTCCAGCCCCCATCACCACGGCCCTCAGCCCGCCTTCCGGCCCGTCCCCGTCGCCTTCCGGCCCGGTTTCCCGGCGCCGGCCCGCTTGGCCGCCGACCCGCTCTTCACCGCGGCCCCACTCCGCGCCACAGCCCCGGCCCCCTTCGCCACAGCGGTGTTCTTCGCCCGGGTGCCTGTGGTCATTCCGCTTTCGGTGGGGGTGGTTCGGGTGGGGGCAGGTCGGACGGGAGTGGTCCGCTTGGTACCGGCGGTCGCCTTCTTGACCGGGGCGGAGGCCGCGCTCGTCGGGGCGGAGGTCGTCTTGGCCGGGACAGCAGGCGTCTTCGCCGGGGCGGAGGCCGTCTTCCGGACCGTCTTCCGAGCCCCGGACGTCGTCTTGCCAGCCCCGGCGGTCCTCTTGGCTGCCGCAGCGGTCGTCTTCCGACCCGCGACGGCCGACTTGGCCGTCCCGGCGGCCGACTTCCGCGCGGCGACCGCCGACTTGGCCGTCCCAGCGGCCGACTTCCGCGCGGCGACCGCCGACTTGGCCGTCCCGGCGGCAGCCGTCTTCCGAGCCCCGGCGGCCGGCTTACCCGACCCAGCAGTCCCGGCGGTCCCGGCGGTCCCGGCGGTCCCGGTGCCCCTCTGCGTCCTCGCCCCGGCCGTCCCCGGCGCCGTCTTCCCGGCCGTCCCCGCCGTTTTACGGGCCCCGGCCCCCGCCTTGCCGACTCCCGCCGTCTTACGAGCCCCCGCCCCCGTCTTCCCGGCCCCCGCCGCCGTCGTGGCCGATCGCGCCGCCGTCTTCCGTACACCGGCCGCCGCCTTACGGGCACCAGCCGCCGTTCCCTCTTCACCTGCGGCCCCCGACCGCGCCCCGCCCCGAGCCGCCGTCACCGCCCCCGACGCACCGCCCCCGACCCCCACAGCCGTATCCGAGCCCGCATCCGAGCCCACCGCCCCCCGACCCCGATCCTGAGCCCTGTCCGGAGCCCGTTCCCGATCCCGCTCCCGAGGCTGTGTCAGCCAAGCCACCGCCGCTCCCGCGGCCGCCACCGGCCACTCCACGAGCCCGGCGATCCCCGCCACCCCCGCGCCGGTGTAGACGGCCAGCCGCCGCCCGCGTGGCGACACCGCGCCGATCCGGTCCAGCACCCCGCCGGCCACCTTGCCGACCGTCCCGGCACCCGGCACCCGTGCCAGCGCCGTGACGGCGGCGCCGAGTGGCCCCGGGAGACCCTGTGCCGCCGACTTCTGCTCAGCCATGACCGTCCTCCACGCGCGTGCTCGCCCTTGGCAACATCACCTTCCGGTACGCGCCGGGTTCCCGCACCTCGGACAGCCATCCGCCCTAGATCCGCAGCCCCCGCACCAACAACCCCACCACCGCCTCGAACTCGTCCTCGATCCCCGGCCGCCTCCACTCCCCCGCGTGGCAGGGGTCGTGGAAGTGGACGGTGGCCCGGAAGAACGCGTCGGCGGCCGTCTCCGGGTCACCGGCGGTGAAGACTCCCGCCTCCGTCCCGTCCCGCACGATCCGGGTCAGCTGGGTGGTCAGGTCGTCGAGGTGGTCCCCGACCACCGTGCCGTTCTCCCCGACCAGCACCGAGTACGTGGCGAACAGTTCGGGATCGTCGCCCGCCTTGCGGCGCTTGGCCTCGAACAGCGCCCGCGCCCAGTCCCGCAGCCGGGTCTCCGGGTCGGCGTCGGCGTCGGCGATCCCGGCCAGTGCCTCGGAGGTACGGTCCAGCCACCGCTTGGTGACCGCCTCGCGCAGCGCCGCCTTGGTCCGGAAGTGCCGGTAGACGCTGCCGTGGCTGACGCCGAGCGCGCGGGCCACGTCCACCACGGTGGCCTTGGCCGGGCCGTGCCGGCGCAGCACCTCCTCGGTGGCTTCGAGGATGCGCTCGGCGGTCAGGGTCTCGGAGGTCGGTGCCATGGCCTAGACCGTACCGGGCGCCGATCAGCGTTCGACGTGGGCCATCTGGGCCGCCGGGTAGCGCGCCCCGGCGGCGGCGCCGGCGGGCACGGCCTCCTCGACGGCGGCCAGGTCGGCGGCGTCCAGCGTGACGTCCACCGCGCCCAGCGCCTCGCCGAGCCGCTCACGGGTCCGGGCACCGATCAGCGGCACGATGTCCGCGCCCCGGGAGAGCACCCAGGCGATGGCGACCTGGGCGACGCTCACGCCCCTGCCCGCGGCGATCTTCCGCAGCGCCTCGACGAGGTCCAGGTTGTGCCGGAGGTTGTCGCCCTGGAAGCGCGGCGAGTGGGCGCGGAAGTCGGTGGCGGCGAGCTGCCGGTCCGCGGTGAAGTGCCCGGATATCAGCCCGCGCGAGAGCACGCCGTACGCCGTGACACCGATGCCCAGTTCCCTGACGGCCGGCAGGATCTCGTCCTCGATGCCGCGCGAGATGAGCGAGTACTCGATCTGAAGGTCGCTGATCGGCGCGGTGGCGGCGGCCCGCCGGATGGTGCCGGCCCCGACCTCGCTGAGCCCGATGTGGCGTACGTACCCCTTCTGCACCAGTTCCGCGATGGCGCCGACCGTCTCCTCGATCGGCACGTCGGGGTCGAGGCGGGCGATGCGGTAGACGTCGATGTGGTCGACGCCGAGCCGCTGGAGCGAGTAGGCGGCGAAGTTCTTCACGGCGGCGGGCCGCCCGTCGTAGCCGGACCAGCCGCCGTCCGGGTCGCGCAGCGCGCCGAACTTCACGCTGACCAGCGCCCGCTCCCGGGCGGCGGCGGGGGCGGCGCGCAGGGCCTCGCCGATCAGCATCTCGTTGTGGCCCATGGCGTAGAAGTCGCCGGTGTCGAGCAGCGTGACCCCGGCGTCGAGGGCAGCATGGATGGTGGCGATGGACTCGGTCCGGTCCGCCTCTCCGTAGAGCGCGGACATGCCCATGCAGCCGAGGCCGAGGGCGGAGACCTGGGGTCCGGTGGTTCCGAGGGAGCGCGTTGGCATCGTCATGCCTCCACGATGACATGACAGCTGACAGATTTCAATATCTGTCAGCTGTCAACTGTCATTCATTCGGCGGTCGGCTCCCGGAACGCCGACGACCCCCGCCCCGGACCCGAAGGTCCGGCACAGGGGCCGTCGAAAACGGAAGGAAGGACCTCAGCAGCCCACCAGCCGCCCGGCGAGGTACCCCTCGATCTGGTCCAGCGACACCCGCTCCTGCTTCATCGAGTCCCGCTCGCGCACCGTCACCGCGTTGTCCTCGAGGGTGTCGAAGTCGACCGTCACGCAGTACGGCGTGCCGATCTCGTCCTGGCGGCGGTAGCGGCGGCCGATCGCGCCGGCGTCGTCGAAGTCGATGTTCCAGTTCTGCCGCAGCGCCTGGGCGAGGCCCTTGGCCTTCGGGGACAGCTCCGGGTTGCGGGACAGCGGCAGCACGGCGACCTTCACCGGGGCGAGGCGCGGGTCGAGCCGCAGCACGGTCCGCTTCTCCATCTTGCCCTTGGCGTTGGGCGCCTCGTCCTCGATGTAGGCGTCGAGCAGGAACGCCAGCATCGCGCGGCCGACACCGGCGGCCGGCTCGATGACGTACGGCGTCCAGCGCTCGCCGGCCTCCTGGTCGAAGTAGGAGAGGTCCTGGCCGGAAGCCTTGGAGTGGGCGCCGAGGTCGTAGTCGGTGCGGTTGGCGACGCCCTCCAGCTCACCCCACTCGCTGCCGCCGAACTGGAAGCGGTACTCGATGTCCGCGGTGCGCTTGGAGTAGTGCGAGAGCTTCTCCGCCGGGTGGTCGTACCACCGCATGTTCTCCTCGCGCAGGCCGAGGCCGGTGTACCAGTTCCAGCGCTGCTCCATCCAGTACTCCTGCCACTTCTCGTCCTCGCCCGGCTTGACGAAGAACTCCATCTCCATCTGCTCGAACTCGCGGGTGCGGAAGATGAAGTTGCCGGGCGTGATCTCGTTGCGGAAGGACTTGCCCATCTGGGCGATGCCGAACGGCGGCTTGCGCCGCGAAGTGGTCTGCACCTGGCCGAAGTTGGTGAAGATGCCCTGCGCGGTCTCGGGCCGCAGGTAGGCGACGGAGCCGCTGTCCTGGGTCGGGCCGAGGTGGGTGGAGAGCAGGCCGGAGAACTGCTTGGGCTCGGTGAACTGGCCCTTGTTGCCGCAGTTGGGGCAGTTGATGTCGGTCAGGCCGTTCTCCGGGGCGCGGCCCTTCTTCTCCTCGTACGCCTCTTCCAGGTGGTCCGCGCGGAACCGCTTGTGGCAGGCGGTGCACTCGGTCAGCGGGTCCGTGAAG
Source organism: Streptomyces sp. JW3 (assembly GCF_052216785.1). NCBI lineage: Bacteria > Bacillati > Actinomycetota > Actinomycetes > Kitasatosporales > Streptomycetaceae > Streptomyces > Streptomyces sp. JW3. The sequence continues at coordinate 4,336 of NZ_JBQOUX010000011.1, forward strand.
GTGGCGACGTGACCGGAGGCGACCCAGACCTCGGGGGCGAGGATCACGGACGAGTCGATACCGACGACGTCCTCGCGCGAGGTCACCATGTAGCGCCACCACTGGCGCTTGAGGTTCTCCTTGAGCTCGACACCCAGCGGACCGTAGTCCCAGGCGGCACGCTGGCCGCCGTAGATCTCACTACAGGGGAAAACGAAGCCACGGCGCTTGCTCAGGCTGACGATGGTGTCGATCTTGTCGGCGGCCACGGTGCTCTCTTCATTACGACGACGGGCGACGAAGCGAGATGCTTCCAGCGAATGCTTCAGGTTACCGGCGCCGCCCGGCCCGTAACCAAATCGGGTCCTTGTTGACAACCGTTTCCAGATTTGTTGAAAATGAGTGTCATGAACGTACGACGACGTCCCATATCCGGCATAGCGGTCGCCGCGGTCACCGCGCTCGGCCTCGGCACCCTCTCCGCCTGCTCCAGCGACAGCGCGGAGGCGAGCGGCGGCGGGGGCAGCGACAAGTTCGACGTCGTCGCGTCGTTCTATCCGATGCAGTACCTCGCCGAGCAGATCGGCGGGGACCATGTGAACGTCACCACCCTCACCGAGCCCGGCCAGGAGCCGCACGACCTGGAGCTGAGCACCAAGCAGACCGCCGAGCTGGGCGAGGCGGACGCGGTGCTCTACCTGAAGTCGCTGCAGCCCGCCGTGGACGAGGCGGTCGCCCAGTCCGGCGTCAAGACCAAGATCGACGCGGCCTCGCTGACCAAGCTGGAGGACCACGGCGACGTCGAGCACGAGCACGGGGACGAGGAGTCCGGCTCCGAGGAGGAAGAGGAGTCCACCCTCGACCCGCACGTCTGGCTGGACCCGGTGAAGTACGCCGAGGTCGCCAAGGGCGTCGCCACCGCCTTCGAGAAGGCCGACCCGGACCACGCCACCGACTACAAGAAGAACGTCGCGACGCTGACGACGAAGCTCGACGGTCTGAACACGGCGTACGAGAACGGTCTGAAGACCACCGACACCAAGGTCTTCTTCACCAACCACGCCGCCTTCGGCTACCTCGCCGAGCGCTACGGCCTGACCCAGGAGGCCATCGCCGGGCTCGACCCGGAGAGCGAGCCCAGCCCGGCCCGGATCAAGGAGCTCCAGGAGGAGGCCAAGGCCGACGGCGTGACCACCGTGTTCTACGAGACACTGGTGTCGGACAAGACCGCGAAGACCCTCGCCAAGGACGCGAACCTGAAGACCGATGTCCTCGACCCGCTCGAAGGCATCACGAAGAAGTCCGAGGGCGAGGACTACATCGAGGTCATGCAGTCCAACCTCGAAGCGCTGAAGACCGCCCTCGGCGCCAAGTGACAGCTTTTGACCGTACGGAGGCCCTCGTGAGCGACGAGCCCGTCATATCCCTGCGCGGAGTCCGCGCCGAACTGGGCTCGCGCCTCGTCCTGCGCGGCATCGACCTCACCGTGCGCCGCGGTGAGGTCGTCGCGCTGCTCGGCGCGAACGGCTCCGGCAAGTCGACGGCCGTGCGCGCCGTCATCGGCCAGGTGCCGGTGGCGGCCGGCGAGGTCGAGCTGTTCGGCACCCCGCGGCGCCGGTTCCGCGACTGGGCCAGGGTCGGCTACGTGCCGCAGCGCACCACGGCCGCGGGCGGCGTGCCCGCGACAGTGACCGAGGTGGTCTCCTCCGGACGGCTGTCCCGGACCCGCTTCGGGGTGCTGCGCAAGGCCGACCACGCGGCGGTGCGCCGCGCCCTGGACCTGGTCGGCATGGCCGAGCGCGCCAAGGACTCGGTCGACGCCCTCTCCGGCGGCCAGCACCAGCGCGTGCTGATCGCCCGCGCGCTGGCCGCCGAACCCGAGCTGCTGATCATGGACGAGCCGATGGCCGGCGTCGACCTGGCCAGCCAGCGGGTGCTCGCCGAGACCCTGGAGCGGCAGGTGGCGGCCGGTACGACCGTGCTGCTGGTGCTGCACGAACTCGGCCCCCTGGAACCCCTCATCGACCGGGCGATCGTGCTCCGCGACGGCTGCGTGCTGCACGACGGCCCGCCCCCCGAGGCGGTCGGCCAGCACGCCCTGCCCGGCCACGACCACGTACACCCGCACGACGCCGCGGGCGCCGAACCGATCCGCACCGGACTGCTGAGCTGATAGCCGATGGACATCCTGAACTACGCCTTCATGCAGCGGGCCCTGCTGGCCGCCGTCCTGGTCGGCATCACCGCCCCCGCGATCGGCATCTACCTGGTCCAGCGCCGCCAGGCCCTGATGGGCGACGGCATCGGCCACGTCGCGATGACCGGCGTCGGCCTCGGCTTCCTGCTCTCCTGGTCCCCGGTGTGGATGGCCACCCTGGTCTCCGTGCTGGGCGCGGTACTGATGGAACTGATCCGCTGGTACGGCCGCACCCGCGGCGACATCGCCCTCGCCATGCTGTTCTACGGCGGCATGGCCGGCGGCGTGATGTTCATCAACCTGGCGCCGGGCGGCTCCAACGCCAACCTGACCTCGTACCTCTTCGGCTCCCTGTCGACGGTGAGCGAGTCGGACGTCACCGCGATCTGCTGTCTGGCCGCCTTCGTGGTGCTGGTCACCCTGGGGCTGCGCCGCCAGCTCTTCGCGGTCAGCCAGGACGAGGAGTTCGCCCGGGTCACCGGGCTGCCGGTGCGCGCGCTGAACCTGCTGACCGCCGTCACCTCCGCGATCACCGTGACCGTCGCCATGCGGGTGGTCGGCCTGCTGCTGGTGTCCGCGCTGATGGTGGTGCCGGTGGCCGCCGCGCAGGCGCTCAGCCGCAGCTTCGCCGCCACCTTCGCCATCGCCGTCGCGATCGGCGTCGCGGTCACCCTGGGCGGCACGGTCACCTCGTACTACCAGGACGTGCCGCCCGGCGCGACGATCGTGCTGCTGACCATCGCCGCGTTCATCGTGCTGAGCACGCTCGCCACCCCGCTGGCCAGGCGACGCGCGCGGGCGGCCGCCGCCGCGCGGGGCGCCGCCGACCCGGCCGAGTGCCGCGTCCCGGCGGGGCGGGCGGCCGGCGACGAGGCCGGCGTCTGACCGGCGTCCGGCCCACGGCTGCCGGGGCTGGCACAATGGCCCCGGCAGCGCAGACGTGAGGAGGCAACCCGGTGACCACCGCTGGACCACCCGTGAAGGGCCGCGCCACACGGCAGCGCGCCGCAGTGTCGGCGGCTCTCCAGGAGGTCGAGGAGTTCCGCAGCGCGCAGGAACTCCACGACATGCTCAAGCACAAGGGCGACTCGGTCGGGCTGACCACGGTCTACCGCACCCTCCAGTCCCTCGCCGACGCCGGCGAGGTCGACGTGCTGCGCACCGCCGACGGCGAGTCCGTCTACCGCCGCTGCTCCAGCGGCGACCACCATCACCACCTGGTCTGCCGCTCCTGCGGCAAGGCCGTCGAGGTGGAGGGCCCCGCCGTGGAGAAGTGGGCGGAGGCGATCGCCGCGGAGCACGGCTACGTCAACGTGGCCCACACGGTGGAGATCTTCGGCACCTGCGCGGAGTGCGCCGCGGGTTGAGCGGGGTCCCCGCGCCCCTGAAGCGCGCGGCGCAGCCGCAAGCTTCAGGGGCGCGGGGAACTGCGCGACCAGCCCCCACACACCCGCACCCGACCGACTACCCCTCAGCCCGCGGCACCTCGTTGGGGATCGCCCCGCCGAACCGCCGGTCCCGGGAGGCGAACTCCAGGCACGCCCGCCACAGGTCGCGCCGGTCGAAGTCCGGCCACAGCACGTCCTGGAAGACCATCTCGGCGTACGCGCTCTGCCACAGCAGGTAGTTGGACGTGCGCTGCTCCCCACTGGGCCGCAGAAACAGGTCGACGTCCGGCATGTCCGGGTAGTAGAGGTACTTCGCGATCGTCTTCTCGTTGACCTTGGACGGGTCCAGCCGCCCGGCCGCCACCTCCTCGGCGATCGCCTTCGCGGCGTCCGCGAGCTCGGCCCGGCCGCCGTAGTTCATGCAGAAGTACAGCGTGAGCCGGTCGTTGCCCTTGGTCTGCTCCTGGGCGATCTGGAGCTCCTTGGCGACCGACTTCCACAGCTTGGGCATCCGGCCCACCCAGCGCACCCGGACGCCGAGTCCGTCCAGGGTGTCGCGGGACTTGCGGATGAAGTCCCGGTTGAAGTTCATCAAGAAGCGCACCTCGTCGGGCGAGCGCTTCCAGTTCTCGGTGGAGAAGGCGTACAGGGAGATGCTCCCCACGCCCATCTCGATGGCCCCCTGGAGCACGTCCATGACCTGCTCGGCGCCGACCTTGTGGCCCTCGGTGCGGGGCAGCCCGCGCTGCTTGGCCCAGCGGCCGTTGCCGTCCATGACGATGGCCACGTGCTCCGGGACCAGTTCCCCGGGGAGCTTCGGCGGCCGGGCGCCGGACGGGTGCGGCTCGGGTGTCCGGTACTCCCGGCGCTGACGCCCCAGAATCCCGCGTACGGCCATATCGCTACATCTCCTACTTCTTGTCCCGGGTCTCGCTACTTCTCGACGTACCGCAGGGAGCGCAGTCCCCGCTCCAGATGCCAGTGCAGGTAGGCGGAGACCAGTCCGCTGCCCTCCCGGACGTGCCGCGGCTCGGCCGCGTCCGCCGTGGCCCAGTCTCCCGCAAGCAGCGCGCCGAGCAGTTCCAGGGCCTGCGGCGAGGGTACGACGGAGCCGGGCACCCGGCAGTCGACGCAGACCGAGCCGCCCGACCCGACCGAGAAGAACCGGTTCGGACCCGGCATGCCGCACTTCGCGCAGTTGCCGAAGGTCGGCGCGTACCCGTTGACGGCGAGGGAGCGCAGCAGGAACGCGTCCAGGACCAGACCGGGGGCGTGCTCGCCCCGGGCCAGCGTGCGCAGCGCCCCGACCAGGAGCAGGTACTGCTGCACGGCCGGTTCGCCCTCGTGGTCGGTGAACCGCTCCGCCGTCTCCAGCATGGCCGTCCCGGCGGTGTACCGGCCGTAGTCGGTGACGATGCCGCCGCCGTAGGGCGCGATGGTCTCGCTCTGCGTGCACAGCGGCAGCCCGCGGCCGACCAGCTCGCTGCCCTTGGCGAAGAACTGCACGTCGACGTGGGAGAACGGCTCCAGCCGGGCGCCGAACTTGGACTTGGTGCGCCGCACGCCGCGCGCCACGGCGCGTACCCGGCCGTGACCGCGGGTGAGCAGCGTGATGATCCGGTCCGCCTCACCCAGCTTCTGGGTGCGCAGCACGATGCCGTCGTCGCGGAACAGACTCATGGCACCCATTGTCGCCCACGTTTCAAGGCACCTCGCCGCGGCTGCGGGCGTTGGCGTACGCCGTGCCCGCGCCGATCCGCTCGGCGGGCGTGGCCCGGCGCACCGCGCCCGGCTCGGCGTCCCACTCCCGTCCGCCGCCGCACGGCCGCAGCTGGACGTACGGTCCCTCGTGCCCCATGACGATCCCCACCCTTCCGTTCCGGGTGTCCACGACGTACGCACCGACGGGTTCCAGCACCGCGTCCTCCGCTCCTCGGCCCCGTTCGCTGCGGGCCGATCACCGTTGTCCGACCGAGTCCCCCGTCTCCTCTGTTTTTCGGTTTCGCGCCCCGCCTCCCCAAGGTGACGTTTCCGCACCCGTCCCAGGAGCCGCCCGCGTCCCGCAAGTGCGGTGGGAGGCAGGGGAGTTCGGGATCGTCGTCGGGTACGGGGGGAACCTGCCGTTCGAGCATGTGACGCGCAGGGCGGACGGTGTTCGAGTGAAGGACCCGATCGGGTGCGAGGGGCGGGTCTCGGGGACGTCCCCGAGACGGCCGCGGGGGTAAACCCCCAGGCGAATCGGGTGCTTCCCGGATGGGTCCGGCGGCCCGTCTCGGCGACGCTGCTCGTATGCCACAGACCACACGCACAACGCACACCGCACCTACGACGGGTACTGCGCACACCGCGCATACGACGGGCCCTGCGCGCACAGCGCACGCGACGGGCCCTACGCATGGGTCGCGGACCGCGGCCGCCCCGCGGGGCCGCCGCGCCGCCGCCCTCGTGGGCGCCGGTGCCGTCCTGCTCGGCCTGACCGTGCCGGTGACGGCCATGACGGCCGTGCCCGCCGCCGCGGCCCCGGCCGCCACCACCGCCCCGCTCGCCTGGACCGCGTGTCCCGAGGGGCCGGGTGTCGACCCCCGGCAGCAGTGCGCCACCCTGCGCGTCCCCCTGGACCACGCCGACCCCGGCGGCGGGACGATCGACATGGCCGTCTCCCGGGTCCCGAGCGAGAGACGCGCCGCCCGGCGCGGCTCCCTGTTACTGATCCCGGGCGGACCGGGCGGCTCCAGCCTCAACGACCCTTCCGGAAAGGGCCAGAAGCTGCCCCAGGAGGTACGGGACGCCTACGACCTGATCGGCTTCGCGCCACGCGGCATCGCGCCCTCCACCGCCGCCGACTGCGGCCTGGACCCCGCCGACCTGGCACCGTCCGTCACCCGCCCCTGGCCCGCCCCGGACGGCTCGATCGACGGCAATCTGGCCACCGCCGCTCGCATGGCGGCCGCCTGTGCCCGCAACGGCGGGGAGCTGGTCGAGCACCTGAGCACGGTCGACGAGGTCCGGGACCTCGACCTGCTGCGGGCCGCGCTCGGCGAGCGCCGGATCTCCGCGTGGGGGGTGTCGTACGGGACGTACGTCGGCGCGGTCTACCACGAGCTGTTCCCGCACCGCACCGACCGGATCGTCCTGGACAGCAACGACGACCCCGACCCGGAGCGGGTGGCCCGCGCCTGGCTGGCCGGGCACGAGCAGGGGGTGGAGGACGTCTTCCCGGACTTCGCCGCCTGGGCGTCCCGGCCGGGGCCGTACCGGGTGGCGCGGACGGCCGCCGAGGTCCGGCCGCTGTTCCTGGAGCTGGCCGCCCGCCTGGACCGCGAGCCGATCCCGTGGCCGGGCGCCAATCCGGCGGAGCTGAACGGCAACGTGCTGCGGCAGACGATGCTGGACAGCCTGTACGCCCCCGCCAGGTACCCGGTGCTGGCCGAGCTGATGAACGCCGCCCGCCGGGGCACGGTGCCGCCCGCGCCGGCCGCCCCGCCCGAGGAGGTGCTTCAGAACGTCACCGCGGTCGCCGCCTCGACCATATGCAACGACGTCGCCTGGCCCCGGACGGCCGCCGCGTACCAGGAGGACGTCGCCGAGAGCCGGGTCAAGTACCCGCTCACCGCGGGCATGCCGCGAGGCGCGATGCCGTGCGCCGCCTGGCCGTACCCGCCGAAGCGGGCACCGGTCCGGATCACGGACCGGGGGCCGTCGAACGTCCTGCTGATACAGAACGAACGGGACGTCGCCACCCCGCTCGCCGGCGCGCACCGGCTGCGCGCCGCCCTCGGCCGGCGCGCGGTCATGGTCACCGTGAACTCCACCGGCCACGACGCCTACCTGGCCAACGGCAACGCCTGCGGGGACGCCGCGGTCTCCCGCTTCCTGGCGACCGGCGAGCGGCCGGCCGGCGACACGTACTGCCCCTGAGCGCCCCTGGTCGGTTACCCCTGGTCGGCTACCCCTGGTCGACCATCCAGGTGCCGTCCTCCTCGTCGTCGACGCGGACCTCCAGTTCCCGGAGGTTCATGCCCGCCTCCCACAGTTCCCGGAACCGCTTCATCCGGTCCTGTACGTGGTCCTGGCGGGCGTTGAGCCGGGTGCGGACGTTGACCTCGCGCAGGTCCTGCTCGATCTCGAAGGTGACCTCCTCGTCGTAGACGATGAAGTCGTCGGTGGTGCCGCGCTGGAGGTGCTGCGGGAGTTCGGGCAGGACGGCGACGCGGACCTCGATGCGCAGCAGTTCCTGTTCGTCGCACAGGCGCAGCAGCTTGTCGTCGAGTTCGCGGGCGCTCTGGAGCAGGAAGAGCCGGCTCACCGGGACGCCCCGCTCCTCGATCACCTCCTTCTGGGCCTGGAGGTAGCGGCTGGCGGGCTCGCTGTTCCAGAACTCACGGTCCACGGAGGTGCTGATGGCGCAGATGGCGTGCTGGGCGGCGCGGGTGAGGGTGAGCATCCAGTCGTGGTTCTCGCCGGGGCACTCCGCGGTCAGGTTGGTCAGGTCCGACAGATGGCCGACCACCCGTTTCATCTCCATGCGGACGAACGTGCCGAGGATCGCCGGACCGGGGGCCAGCACGTCGGCGAAGCTGTGCGCCAGGTCCGGCACCCCGTCGGCGTCGGTGCGGACCTCCAGGTCGCGGGCGGCGTCCTCGTCCCGGCCGGCGCCGGGCAGCCGGGTGTCGACCAGGTGCCGCAGGTCCTCGGTGCAGCGGGCCAGGCCGGTGCGGAGTTCGTCGTCGTGGCGCCGCAGGCCGTCCTCGAGGGCGGCGGCGGTCTCGGCCAGCGCGCCGCGGGTGCGCCGGTCCTGGTCCTGTACTCGCCGGTCCAGGGCGAGGACGTGCTGGACGGCGACCGCGGCGGCGGCGCACAGCAGTGCGGCGGCGAACTGCCGCGCCACCTCGGTCTCGGGGCCGAGCAGTGCGGCGACGCCCCAGGCGAGGGCGCCGACGACCAGGCCGGCCGCCAGCCGGCGGGGCCACAGGCCGGTGCCGGGATGTCGCTGGCCGATGCTCCGCACCCGGGCCGCCAGGGTGGCGGGCGGCGGTGCGGGGTCCGGTGGTTGCGGTGACTGTGCCGTGCTCATCTCGCTTCTCCCCCCGTCGGGATGCGCTCGGATCGACGTGCGGTGATGTGCTGGGGGCGGTTGGGCGGTGCGGCGTCAGGGGGCGAGTTCCACCTCCCGGTACCGGGCGGGGATCGCGTGCAGGGTGAGCTGGTCGCGGATGCGCTGCACCAGTGCCTGCCACTGCCGGGTGAAGCCGGGGCGGTCCTCCAGCGTCTGCCACAGCGGGGCCAGTTCGGCGGCCACCCGGGCCCGGGGCATCCACAGGTGCAGCAGGTGGTCCACGGCGGGGCGCAGCGCCAGGACGACGGCGGGCCGGTCGTCGGCGCCGGGCCGGGGCCGGGCGGGCGGCTCCGGTGTCCCGAGCCGTACGCCGTCCAGCAGGTGGACGACGGTGGTCAGCAGCCAGTCGTGCAGGGCGAGGTCGTCGCAGAGCCCGGCGATCCGGTCGGCCGGCGTGCCCGGCGGCACCCGCAGGCGCACGGTGCGCAGTTCGTCCTCGGCGAGGGTGAACCGTTCGAGGGCGGGGCCCTCGCCGGGCGCGGCGGGCAGGGCCGCCCAGCGCAGCCGGGTGGGGCGGGAGCGCAGCGGCGGACGCTGGTCGAGGAGGGGGTGGCGCAGCAACCGGGTGAGCAGTCCGTCGGCGATCAGGCCGACGTCCAGGTCGCCGTGGCGGCCGCCGCCGAGCACGCCCTCGGCGACGGCCTCGGGCCGCGCCCGGCCGAACGGTTCGACCGTGCCGGGCCGTACCAGGTAGTGGCCCCAGGGCCGGCGCCGGTCGGGTCCGGTGGGCGGCAGCCGGAAGTAGGCGGAGGTCTGCAGGACCCGGCCCTCGGTGAGCGCGGCGCGGGCGGCGACGGTGCCGACCGCGCGGACCCGGGAGCCGTTGGCGCTGGGCAGCGGGCAGTCGACGCCGGTGAGGGTCTCGGGGGAACGCGCGTAGAGGCCCGGCCGTTCGGACAGCAGGACGCGTTCGTCGGCGCGCAGGGCGAGGAACTGGGCGGCGCTGCGGATGTCGAGCGCCTGCCGGGTGGGCAGCAGGCGGGTGCGGATCTCGCCGCAGGCGAGTACGGCGTCCGGTGCGGTCGGCTCGGCCGGCGCCATGTCAGGGCCCCGCGTAGAAGACATAGGAGACACGGTCGGCGACCGAGTCGGGGACGGTGGCGTGCTCGGCGGCGGAGCGCCTGGCGACCTGCTCCAGCGCGCCGTGGTCGACGTCGAGTTGGTCGAGGACGACGCGTACGGCGTGCTCGACGGGCAGGAACCGGCTGGGCAGTACGGAGGCGGTGCGGTAGGCGGCGAAGGGGTCGGCGCGCGGGTTGAGCCGGATCAGGGCGGGCAGTTCGTCCCAGTCGTCGGGGAAGCCGGCGGCGGGCCGCTGCTGGGGGACGAAGACGGCCTCGCCCTCGTTGCGCAGCAGTCCGAGGCGGGCGAGCTGCCAGACGGCGGCGAGGAACGGGCAGGACCACAGCCGCTGGCCGTCGGCGCCGTCGCTCCACAGTTCGACGTCGAGGAAGACGGAGTGCCGGCGGGCGGCGGTCTCCTTGGGCGGCTGCCAGACGGTGGCCGGTTTCATCGCCTGCGCGGCCCGCATCACCGGGCTGCGCTCGCCGTTGGCCAGCCAGCCGGTCTGGGTGGCGGGCGGGCGCGCTCCGTAGCTGCCGGGCGGCGGGGACTCGACGATGCGGGCGGCCACCGCCTCGGCGACCGGCACCTTGCCGGTGACGGCGCAGCCGGACTCGCGGGCCAGGTAGTCGACGGTCAGTCCGGCCCGGGCGGCCTCGTCGACGATGCGCGGGACGAGTTCGGCGGGGCTGGAGAACCGGGCGAAGTAGTCGTCGATCAGGAAGCAGGTGCTGATCCGGGCGCGTTTGGGGCCGGTGGCCGCGGCGGCGACGGCACGGGCCGCCTGGGCCCAGGGCGCCACCCGGGCGAAGTGGTCCCGCAGCCGCTCGGGTCCGGCCTCGAAGTCCTCCAGGTACAGGTGGCCCAGTTCCAGCGAGAGGTGGGACAGCCCGACCGCCTGGGTGCGGGGATCGGCGGTGGTCTCCCGGAAGACCGGCCCGGTGTCGGGCTCCGTCACGGCAGCCCCCAGTACGAGTCGTCGGTCAGCCGCCGGGCGATCTCCTCCAGCGCCTCCAGTGTCTCCTTGTTCGCTATCTGCGTGGCGAGCACGTCCTCCTCGGTGATCAGCTGCTCCCGCCACTGGAGGATGGGCTCCAGCGGTACGACGCCGAGGACGACGCTGTCGCCGATGGCGTGCTCGGCGGCGAGCCGGCGCAGTGCCTCGTCGCAGGACTGCATCCAGGCGGCCTGCGCGGGCGAGCCCTGCGACCAGAGGGCCGACTCCGGGTCGGGGACGGCGGCCCGGACGAACCGGACGGCGGCCCGCAGCGCCTGTTCGTCGTGGCCGCGCTCGACGCCGCCCCTGATGATGCCGTGCTCGCGGTGGACCAGTCCGGAGGCGGCGATCACGTGCTGCCGGGTCCAGCGGTGGAAGACCAGCCAGCGGAAGGGCACGTTGCGCATCCGGGGGTGGGCGGTGGCGGCCAGCGCCATGTCGACGGCGTAGCTGCGGCCGGCGCTCAGATCGACCATGATCACGTCGAATTCGCCGTTGAGTCGCAGCAGCAGGTCGACGCAGCGTTCCAGGGCGTCCTCGTCGGTGGCGAACTCGCCGCCGCCGAGGTCACCGGGGAACAGCACCAGGCGGCCGGACTGGTTGGGCCAGGCGTGCAGTTGCGGGTGCTCGGTCTGCCGCCACACGTCGATCATGGCGGGGTCCGGGGTGAGGCCCTCCAGGTAGGAGTGCAGGCCGCGGTCGGCGGTGCCGCGCACGGCGCTGGGCACGTCGAAGACCGCGGCGGCGGTCGGCGAGCCGAAGTCGAAGTCCACGTAGGCCACGTGGTCCCCGTTCAGCGCGCGCTGGTAGGCCAGGTTGGCACTGGTCACCGAGCGGCCGGTGCCTCCCTTGTCGGAGGCGGCGAAGACGAGCACGGAATCACCCCTCCTTCACGCCGGCGTCCCTGGCCTGGGCCAGGGTGTCGAGTTCCTGGAGCACCGGCAGGACCAGTGCGAAGGCGGTGGCGGGCTGTTTGTCGACCAGGGTGCGGGCCCGGTCCAGGCGGCTTTCGATGCTGCGCATCGCCCGGCCCCGGTTGCCGCCGACGCCGGTGGCGGCCTGGAGCTGTTCCTTGCCGAACAGGTGGGTGGCCTCGCTGAGCAGTTCCTGGGCGAGCTGGGCCAGTTCGTTGCTGGGGATGGGCTGCTGCTCGTACAGGTTGCGGGCGGCGACCAGGCACTCGGTGACGCGCTCGGTGACGCTCCAGGACAGCCGCCGGTCCACGTCGTGCGCGTCCGGGTAGACGGCGCGTACGTCGTCCCAGAGGTCGGCGCCGTCGTCGGCCCGGATCCGCCGGTGCCACAGGTGCTCGAAGGTCTGCTCGGCCAGCCGCAGCAGCCGGCCCTGGGAGTTGATGTTCTGGGAGAGGATGGCGAGCTGGATGATCCGCTTGAGGAGCTGGGCGGAGTAGTCCGTCATCCGCCACTGGAGGACGCCGCCGGAGTGCTCGGACCCGGCGAGCGGCATGGTGACGCCGGGGTGGTGCAGCCGGATGGTGGGGTCGTCCTTGGTCATCCGGCTGTTGACCCGGCCGCGGTCGGCGAGCCGCTCCATGATGCCGACGGTGCGGGTGAGGTCGTCGTCGGTGGCGTTCCGGCGGACCAGGTCGTGCACCAGGATGGCCGCGACGGTCAGCGAGAAGTACTCCGACTCCAGCTGGAGTCCGGTGGTCTGCCAGGGCAGGTCCTCCAGCGGCCAGCGGTCGGCGCCGAAGCGGGCCACCGCCGACCAGTACTGCTGGCTCAGCTCCCAGCGCAGCCGCAGCATCTCGGCGAGTTTCTGCTGGTCCTCGTCGAGCAGGCCGAGGGTGAGGGTGCGGTTGGAGAACAGGTCCTGGATGCCGTCCAGGGCGACGACGGTGAAGTACACGTAGGGCAGCCGGTCGGCGATGCCGGCGGGCTGGCCGGGGACCGGGATCTCCAGGTCGGTGATCTCCGGCGCGTCCCGCACCACGCCCCAGGCCCAGCCGCACTCGAAGAGCTGGCTCTCGTCGCGGATGGACTCGTCGACCTGGATGCCGCGGGTGAGGCTCTCGATGATCGTGGCGCGCAGCGGCCGCAGCCGGCGGGCGAACTGCTGGAGCACGACGCGGTCGGACTGTCTGTTCTGCCCGATGACCTGGATCAGCCGCTTGCCCTGCTCGGACTCGGCGTCGAAGACGTTCACCGTGAAGGAGCGCAGCAGGCTGATCATCGCGGCGGTGAGCCGGGTGTTGGTGGCCTCGCGCAGGTCGCCGATGGCGGCGCGGATCTCGGGCCGGGTGGTGGTGGACTCGTAGACCTTGAGGAACCCGAGGGTGGCCAGGCAGAGGGTGACGGACATGGAGTAGGAGTCGACCACGCCCAGCTGGGACTGCTCGCGGGTGAGTTCGATGTCCGGCCGGGCCGGTTTGAAGTAGTAGCCGCCGGCGAAGGTGGGGCTGTCGTCCGGTCCGGTGTGGGTGCGCATGTACTGGGTCAGGGCGGTGATCAGGTTGGACGGGATCTCCAGCCGGCCGCCGACGTCCTCCAGGACGCGCAGCACCTCCCGGTCGGTGGTGTCCGGCTGGTCCAGCCGGAAGGCGGGCACCTCGGTGGCCGGGTACAGCAGGCAGAGCAGCCGCTCGGCGTCCGCGACGCTGCTCAGTCCGCCGGTCTCCCCCGAGAGGTATTTCCCGTTGTCGAACGAGTAACGGGCCACCGCCCGCCAGACGTCCAGCAGATGCTGGCGTGGCTTGATCTGCATCCCCGCACCCCTCGTACAGATCTCATTGCCTGGTCCTGTGCAGACATGGTCCCCGTTCCCCGGGTTCTAGGGAACGGCAACCACGGAATTGCGTCGGCCGAGCACGAGCAGCATTCCCTCGTGTCCCTTTCGCACCACCTGGTGGAGATCGTGGATCTCCAGTTCGTCGGTGAACTCCGCCAGGCTGTCCCGGGCCCGCTCCTCGTTCACCCGGTAGGCCGGGAAGTGCTGGTCCCCGACCTGGTATCCGACCGATTCCTTCATGAACGCGGCGGCGAACGGGGCGCCCGGCGACAGGGTGTTCAGGAAACAGCGCACGCCGCGCCGGAACTCCTCGGGGCACTCGGACATCGAGTCGGCGACGAAGAACATCGTCCCCAGGTCGTAGCGCTGCTGTCCGTCCAGGTCGAAGAGGTTGCGGCGCTCGACACGGACGATGTCGGCGACCCGGCCGGCCGGGTCGACGTCGTGGTAGGCCGGGTTTTCCCGCAGCACCTTCCAGAAGGCGTCCCAGGTCGAATCCAGGCCGCCTTCGGCGGTCTGCCGTTCCAGATATTCCACGTTCGGCTGCGCGTATTCGAGCAGTACGATCTTCTCGCACCACGGAAGCATGGCCAGCGCCGGATACATGTTCGCACCCGCGCCGACATCGACGCCCTGAACCGATTGCGGGACGGCCCCCCTGAAACAGCGGCTGAAATGGTCTCGCATCGCCCGCAGGATCAGCAGATCGACATCGAGCGGGGTTCGATAATTGACGTCGACATATGCCTCCGGATCGAACTTCGACCAAGGCGCGTCGGCGTTGCGATCCATAGTCACCCTGCCGCTTTCCATTCGTCTTCCGACAAAACCGCGTGCCGCGTACCTGATCTCCCGTGGACATCGGCGGACGAAAACGGCACTCGTTATTCCGCACGGTAGGCCACCCATAACGACACGGCCAGCACGGAATACGCCAGTCCCCTTCTGCCGGGCGCACGTCCGGCGCACCGTCGCACACTCGAACTCGCCCTTGCACGGCGGGAGTTGGCAGCACACTCTAGCCAGAAGCCGTCACCGCACGCCACACAAAGCTGGTTTTCCCGAGGGGTGAATGGCGCAGCCCTGAAGTTGACTTCCGTCCGAGATTCACCGATCGGGGGGTGGCATGACCGCCGAACCGCTGGAACGTTTCCTCAATCGCCACGAGCAGCTCAGGGCACCCGTCCGCATCCCGGACCCACGGTCCGCGCCGGAGCCGGGGACCCTGCTGCTGCGCACGGCGCGGGAGACCGACCTGCCCGAATTGCGGCGCCTGGACAAGGAGGTCTTCCAAGAGGTCGCCTACCCCGGTTTCCTGCTGCGCCAGCTGTACGACATGTACGCCGAGCACTTCCTGGTCCTGGACGACGGCCGGGGCCTGCTGCGCGGCTATGTGCTGGCCGGCACGACCGCGCTGGACCGGGACAGCTGGATCCTGGGCCTGTGCGTGACCCAGGACCGCCGGCGGCACGGGCTGGGGCGGGAGCTGATGCGGGAGGTCCTGGTGCGGCTGCGCGGCGCCGGGGTGGAACGGGTCCGGCTCACCGTGGAGCCCGGCAACCGGGCCGCGATCCTCCTCTACCGCTCGCTGGGGTTCCGTCCCGAGCCGCCCGACAAGGGCATGCGGCCGGACTACTTCGGGCCCGGCATGCACCGGCGGGTGCTGCGGCTGGACCTGGTCCCGCAGGAGTGAGGCCGGCCCCGGTGCGGCGGGGTCAGGAAGGCGTCCGGGCCGCCGCCGCCAGCAGCCGGGTCACGTCGCCCGAGCAGATGGTCAGGGCCGCGCCCACCGTGGCCAGGGCGTCCCGCTCGGCGGGGCGGTAGGGGCCGTCGGCGAGGGCGATCCGGGCGCCCTGGAGCAGGATCGACTCCCGGCCGGCCGCGGCGAGGTGCGGGGCCAGCGGGTCCAGCGCCTCGTGCAGCTCTATGGCGAGGCCGGGCCCGCAGGGCTCGCCCTGGATCCGCCCGGTGTCCGCCGCGAGCGCCGTCACCAGCGCCTCCAGCCGCTCCTCGGTGCAGTCCTCGTAGCCCGCCGCGCGCACCGCCTCGGCCGCCGCCGTCAGCGCCGTCCGGGAGCCGGTGCCGCCGGCCGCCAGCACCGCGAGGGCGACGGTGTGCACGGCGTCGCGGAGCATCGCGGAGAAGCGGGTGGTGGTGGGGTGGTCCAGGACGTCGGTGCCGAAGTGGCGCCGGCAGGCCGCGCACTCGACGACCGGGCCGGTGTCGCCGCGGGGCAGCACCGGCAGGCCCAGCAGCGCGAGGCGGCGGCGGCCGGTGAGGCGCCGGTAGTTGCGGTCCCCGCCGCAGCCGGGGCAGAAGAACTCGCCGTCGCCGACGGCCGTCCACGCGGTGCGGGTCCCCAGGATGCGCGGCGGCCGGGCAGCTCGGCCGTTCCGTCCCCGTCCAGGCAGCACGTCGCACCTCCGTAACCGCACGGCAACATCGCCGTGCTGGCGTGATGTTAGCCACATCGCCGCCGTGGAGTCAGTACCCCGTACGAGACCTTTCCGTGACCTGCACAGGCATGTGGCCGGTATATGACGCCGCCCCGCCCGCCCCCATAGCGGGGCGAACGGGGCGGCGGTTCACCGGTCCGGCTGGTCAGCGAGCCGCGCGGTTGACGGCGGAGACGACCGCCTTCAGCGAGGCACGCGTCGTGTTCGCGTCGATTCCGATCCCCCACAGAACCTTGTCGCCGATGGCGCACTCGATGTAGGAGGCGGCCTGCGCGGAGGCGCCCTCGCTCATCGTGTGCTCCTGGTAGTCCAGCAGCCGTACGTCGATGCCGACCGCCTGGAGGGCGTCGAAGAAGGCCGAGATCGGACCGTTTCCGGAGCCGGTCAGCACGGTGTCGGCGCCGTCGACGACGGCCTCGACGGTGAGGGTGTCCACCCCGTCCCGGTCGGTGGTGGTCTGGCCGGTGCGGACCTGGATGCGGCCCCAGGCGTTGTCCGGGTTGGGCAGGTACTCGTCCTGGAAGACCTCCCAGATCGCCGACGGGGTGATCTCGCCGCCCTCGGCGTCCGTCTTGGCCTGGATGGTCTTCGAGAACTCGATCTGCATCCGGCGCGGCAGGTCCAGCTTGTGGTCGTTCTTCAGCACGTAGGCGATCCCGCCCTTGCCGGACTGCGAGTTGACCCGGATGACCGCCTCGTAGGACCGGCCGACGTCCTTGGGGTCGATGGGCAGGTACGGGACGGCCCA
Source organism: Streptomyces sp. JW3 (assembly GCF_052216785.1). NCBI lineage: Bacteria > Bacillati > Actinomycetota > Actinomycetes > Kitasatosporales > Streptomycetaceae > Streptomyces > Streptomyces sp. JW3. The sequence goes on from NZ_JBQOUX010000011.1 coordinate 21,027, forward strand.
CTCCAGGTCGTCCACGGTGACCCCGCGCGCCGCCGCGTCGGCCTCCATCGCGTCGAAGCCCTTCTTGATGGCGTCCTGGTGGGAGCCGGAGAAGGACGTGTAGACCAGGTCGCCCGCGTACGGGTGGCGCGGGTGGACCTCCATCTGGTTGCAGTACTCCCAGGTACGACGGATCTCGTCGATGTCGGAGAAGTCGATCTGCGGGTCGACGCCCTGGGAGAACAGGTTCATCCCCAGGGTGACCAGGTCGACGTTGCCGGTGCGCTCGCCCTGGCCGAACAGGCAGCCCTCGACGCGGTCGGCACCGGCCATCACGGCCAGCTCGGCCGCCGCCACCGCCGTACCCCGGTCGTTGTGCGGGTGGACGGAGAGCACCACGTGCTCGCGGCGGGACAGGTGGCGGTGCATCCACTCGAAGCGGTCGGCGTGCGTGGCCGGGGTGGAACGCTCCACGGTGGCCGGCAGGTTGAGGATGATCTCGCGGTCCGGGCCGGGCTGGTAGACGTCCATCACCGCCTCGCAGACCTCCAGCGCGAAGTCCAGCTCGGTGTCGGTGAAGATCTCCGGGCTGTACTGGTAGCCGAAGACCGTCTCCGGGCCCAGCAGCTTCTCCGCGTACTCCATGACCAGCCGGGTGCCGTCCACGGCGATCTGCTTGATGTCGTCCTTGGAGCCGCGGAAGACGACCCGGCGGAAGACCGGCGCGGTCGCGTTGTACAGGTGGACGGTGGCCCGCCTGGCGCCCTTCAGCGACTCCACGGTCCGCTCGATCAGGTCCTCGCGGGCCTGCGTCAGTACGGAGATGGTGACGTCGTCGGGGATGGCGTCCGGGTCCTCGATGATGGACCGCACGAATTCGTAGTCGGTCTGGCCGGAGGCCGGGAAGCCGACCTCGATCTCCTTGTAGCCCATCTTGACCAGCAGATCGAACATCGCGCGCTTGCGGGCGGGCGACATGGGGTCGATCAGGGCCTGGTTGCCGTCGCGCAGATCGGTGGAGAGCCAGCGGGGGGCGGTGGTGATCCGCTGGCCCGGCCAGGTGCGGTCGGTGATGTCGACCTGCTCGTAGCCGCGGTACTTCTGGACCGGCATGGAACTGGGCTGCTGGCGATTGACCATGGTGGCGAGGGCTCCTCGATGTGTCCGCGGTTTCCGCGAGTCGCGGTGATCCGCGAGTCCGGAAGGACGGCCGACGACGCAACACTCAGCTCCGCGGGGAGGGAGTCGGCCTCGACTACAGGCCCTCGCCGCGGCAGCTAAGGAGAAGCAGCCCGAAACGCATGGTGCTGTGCAGCGTAGCCCAGCCGGGCCGGATACGCGGGTCCGTATCAGTATGCGGGACCGGTGGGAGAACCGGGACAAAAAGTGCCGCATACCACTTGAGGGACGCCGGGGTCACTCACCGGTGCCTCAGTTTCACCAATCATGATTGCAGGTAGTGACAGGGGCGCTACGCAGTGCGATGGTTCGATGCATGAACACCAACGGGGGCTTCCAGCCCGTCTTCTGCACCATCGTCCCGCCGCACCTTCTCGACCGGCTCTCCCGGGCCGAGAACAGCACGGTCGCCGACCGGGCCCGCCGCACCCTGCGGCGCGACGCAGCCGAGCGTACCCAGCGCCGCCTGACCACGGTGGTCGGCGCGCGCACCGTGGCCGCGCCCGCGGGCGCCGCGGCCGGCAAGCCGCACCGCACCATCTACGACCTGCGGCACGGCACCGACCTGCCGGGCACCAAGGTGCGCGGCGAGGGCGACAAACCCGGCAAGGACGCCACCGTCAACCGCGCCTACGCGGGCCTCGGCACCACCTACGAGATGCTCTTCAAGGCGTACGGGCGCAACTCGATCGACGGCAACGGACTGCCGCTGGACGCCTCCGTGCACTACGACCACGACTACGGCAACGCGTTCTGGAACGGCGAGCAGATGGTGTTCGGCGACGGGGACGGCGAGATCTTCCTCGACTTCACCGTCTCCCTCGACGTCATCGGCCACGAACTCGTCCACGGCGTCACCCAGTACACGGCCAACCTGGCCTACTTCAACCAGAGCGGCGCCCTGAACGAGTCGGTCTCGGACGTCTTCGGCTCCCTCATCAAGCAGTACTCCAAGGACCAGACCGCCGAGCAGGCCGACTGGCTGATCGGCGAGGGCCTGCTCGGCCCGGACGTCACCGGCACCGCGCTGCGCTCGCTGAAGGCCCCGGGCACGGCCTACGACGACGACGTGCTCGGCAAGGACCCGCAGCCCGCGACGATGGACGACTACGTGCAGACCGGCCAGGACAACGGCGGTGTGCACATCAACTCCGGCATCCCCAACCACGCCTTCTACCTGTTCGCCAAGGCGCTGGGCGGCAAGGCGTGGGAGCGCGCCGGGCAGGTCTGGTACGACGCGCTGACCGGCGGCCGGCTGGGCTCGGACGCGACGTTCGAGGAGTTCGCCGGGCTGACCCTGGCGGCGGCCCGGGAGCGGTACGGCGACGACGGGGAGGAACTGGACGCGGTGAGCAAGGCGTGGGAACAGGTCGGGGTGCCCACCTCCTAGTTCCGTATCCGGCCGGGAGGCACTAGACACAGAGCCATGCGGATTCAGGTGCGGCGTACAGGAGGCTTCGCGGGCATCGAGCGGCGCGCGGAGGTGGACACCGCCGGGCGGCCGGACGCGCAGGAGTGGCACGCGCTGGCCGAGCGGGCGGTGGAGACCGCCCGGACCACCCCGCCCGTCGGGGTGCCGGACGGGTTCAGCTACCAGATCACCGTGGACGGCCGGACGGTGTACGCGGCCGATCCCCGGCTGACCGAGGAACAGCGGCGGCTGATCTCCCGGGTGCTCAAGGAGGGCGCGTGAGTGGCCCGATACCCGCGTTCCCGGCCGGTTTCCGGTGGGGTGTGTCGACCTCGGCGCACCAGATCGAGGGGGCCGTCGAGACCCGCGAGCGGTCGGTGTGGGACGCGTTCAGTGACCGGCCGGGGCGGGTCCGGGACGGTTCGACGGCGGCGGTGGCCTGCGACCACTGCCGCCGGTACCGGGAGGACGTGGCGCTGCTGGCCGGTCTGGGCGTGGACGCGTACCGCTTCTCGGTGTCCTGGCCGCGGGTGAACTCCCCCGGCGGACTGGACTTCTACGACCGGCTGACGGACGAGCTGTGCGCGGCGGGCGTGCGCCCGGTGCCGACCCTCTTCCACTGGGACCTGCCGCTCGGCCTCGACTGGCGGCAGCGGGCCACGGCGGACCGGTTCGCCGGGTACGTGGCCCGGGTCGCGGACCGGCTCGGCGACCGGGTGGGCAGCTGGATCACGCTCAACGAGCCCGCCGAACACACCCTGCTGGGCCACGCCCTGGGGGTGCACGCGCCGGGTGAGCGGCTGCTGTTCGACGCGCTGCCGGTGGCCCACCACCAACTCCTCGCGCACGGCCTGGCGGTCCGGGCGCTGCGCGCGGCCGGCGCGACCGGCATCGGCATCGCCAACTCGCACGGCCCGACCTGGCCGGCCTCCGAGCAGCCCGCCGACCGGGAGGCGGCCGACCTCTACGACACCCTGCTGAACCGGATGTTCGCCGACCCGCTGCTGCTCGGCCGCTACCCGGACGGCGTCGGTGAGCTGATGCCGGGGGACGTCGACGCGGACCTGGAGGTGATCGCCGAGCCGCTGGACTTCTACGGCGTGAACTACTACGCGCCGGCCCGGGTGGGCGCCCCGGACGGTACGGACCAGTTCGGCGCCGAACTCCCCTTCTCCCGCCGGGAGATCCCGGGCCGCCCGGTGACCGACTCCGGCTGGCCGGTGGTCCCCAAGGCGCTGACCGAGCTGCTCACCGGCTTCCGCGCCCGCTACGGCGACCGCCTCCCGCCGATCGTGATCACCGAGAACGGCTGCGCCTACGACGGCCTCGACGACCAGGCCCGCATCGCCTACCTCGACGGCCACCTGCGCGCCCTGCACGAGGCGCTGACCGCCGGGGTGGACGTACGCGGCTACTTCGTGTGGTCGCTGCTGGACAACTTCGAGTGGGCGGAGGGGTACGCGCACCGGTTCGGCCTGGTGCACGTCGACTTCACGACGCAGCGGCGGACGCCCAAAGCGTCGTACAGATGGTTCCGGGAGGTGTTGCGGGAGCAGCGGTGACGGTCAGAAACCCAGCCGTCGCAACTGCTTGGGATCCCGCTGCCAGTCCTTCGCCACCTTCACATGCAGGTCCAGGAAGACCGGCGTGCCCAGCAGCGCCTCGATCTGTTTGCGGGACTTGATGCCGACGTCCTTCAGCCGCTTGCCCTTGGGACCGATGATGATCCCCTTCTGGCTGGGCCGCTCGATGAAGACGTTGGCGTGGATGTCGAGCAGCGGCTTGTCGGCCGGACGGTCCTCGCGCGGCAGCATCTCCTCGACGACCACGGCGATGGAGTGCGGCAGCTCGTCGCGGACGCCCTCCAGCGCGGCCTCCCGGATCAGCTCGGCGACCATGACCTGCTCGGGCTCGTCGGTGAGGTCGCCCTCGGGGTAGAGGGTGGGGCCCTCGGGCATGAGCGGGACGAGGAGGTCGGCGAGCAGGTCGACCTGCTGCCCGGCGGTGGCGGACACCGGGACGATCTCGGCCCAGCCGATGCCCAGCTCCTGTCCGAGCTGGTCGACGGCGATGAGCTGCTCGGCCAGCGTCTTGCCGTCCACCAGGTCGGTCTTGGTGACGACGGCGACCTTCGGGGTCTTCTTGATCCCGGCGAGTTCCTTGGCGATGAACCGGTCGCCGGGGCCGAGCTTCTCGTTGGCGGGCAGACAGAAGCCGATCACGTCGACCTCGGCCCAGGTGGTGCGCACCACGTCGTTGAGCCGCTCGCCGAGCAGGGTGCGCGGCTTGTGCAGTCCCGGGGTGTCGACCAGGATCAGCTGGGCGTCGGGCCGGTGCACGATGCCCCGCACGGTGTGCCGGGTGGTCTGCGGACGGTTGGAGGTGATCGCCACCTTCTGCCCGACCAGAGCGTTCGTGAGGGTGGACTTGCCCGCGTTGGGACGGCCCACGAAGCAGGCGAAGCCGGCCCGGTGAACAGCCTCGGCCGGTTCTTCGGATGACTGGGTACGAACGCTCATGGCGCCCATTGTCCCTGATCCACAGGGCCCCGCCGTACCAGTGTCCTGGCGTGCCCCCGACAGGCCCGCGCGGGGTGAGCTTTGCGAAACCCGCACGCAACGAAACGCTACGGAAACACCGCTGTGCGCGAGCGGAAACGCGAGGCGGTGACGCTCGGACGAGCCCCCACCCCGTCGGAGACCCGTTGGAGACCGACCGTGCCCCTCGCCGCCGCCACCGTGGACACCGGTGACACCGCCTGGCTGCTCGCCGCCACCGCCCTGGTCCTGCTGATGACGCCGGGCCTGGCCCTGTTCTACGGCGGCATGGTCCGCGCGAAGAGCGTGCTCAACATGCTGATGATGAGCTTCGTGTCGATCGCGCTGGTGACGGTGGTGTGGCTGGCGTGCGGCTACTCGCTGGCCTTCGGCGCCGACGCCGGCGGCGGGCTGATCGGCGGCCTGGAGCACGCCGGGATGGCGGGCCTGGGCCCGGACAGCGCCCGGGGCACGGTCCCCACCGTCCTGTTCGCCACCTTCCAGCTCACCTTCGCGATCATCACCGCCGCTCTGGTCAGCGGGGCGGTCGCGGATCGGGCGAAGTTCGGCGCGTGGCTGGTCTTCGTCCCCGTCTGGGCGCTGCTCGTATACGTTCCCGTCGCGCACTGGGTGTGGGGCCCCGGCGGCTGGATCATGGACAGGCTGGGCGCCCTCGACTTCGCGGGCGGGCTGCCGGTCGAGATCACCTCCGGCGCCTCCGGACTGGCGCTGTGCCTGGTGCTCGGCCCGCGGCTCGGTTTCAAGCGGGACGCGATGCGTCCGCACAACCTGCCGATGGTGGTGCTGGGCGCCGGGCTGCTCTGGTTCGGCTGGTTCGGCTTCAACGCGGGCTCCGCGCTCGGCGCGAACGGCCTGGCGGCCGCCGCCTTCCTCAACACCCTCGCGGCCGGCTGTACGGGTCTGCTGGGCTGGCTCTTCGTCGAGCAGCGGCGCGACGGCCACCCCACCACGCTGGGCGCGGCCTCCGGCGCGGTGGCCGGCCTGGTCGCCGTCACCCCGTCCTGCGGCTCGGTGTCGCTGCTGGGCGCGCTGGTGGTGGGGCTGGCCGCGGGCGGCGTCTGCTCCTGGGCGGTGAGCTGGAAGTTCAGGCTGAACTACGACGACTCGCTGGACGTCGTCGGGGTCCACCTGGTCGGCGGGATCATCGGCACGCTGCTGATCGGCGTCTTCGCCACGTCCGCGATGACCGGCGGCGCCGAGGGTCTGCTGTACGGCGGCGGCCTCGCCCAGCTCGGCAAGCAGCTGCTGGCGGTGGTCGCCGTGGCCGCGTACGCCTTCGCAATGACGTACGGCATCGGCCGGCTGCTGGACCGGACGATGGGCCTGCGGGCGAGCCCGGAGCAGGAGCAGACCGGCCTGGACCTTACGGTGCACGCGGAGACGGCCTACGATCACGGGGTCCTGGGCCACGGCGCCCCGGTCGGCGCGTCCGCTCTCCCCACCGCTCAGAAGGTCAAGCCCCCGGCATGAAGCTCATCACCGCCATCGTCAAGCCGCACCGCCTCGACGAGGTCAAGACCGCCCTGCGGGACCTGGGCGTCCAGGGCCTGACCGTCACCGAGGCCAGCGGCTACGGCCGGCAGCGCGGCCACACCGAGGTCTACCGCGGCGCCGAGTACCAGGTCGACCTGGTACCGAAGGTCCGCATCGAGGTGGTCGTCGAGGACGCGGACGCCGAGGCGGTGCTCGACGCGGTCGTGCGGGCCGCGCGGACCGGCAAGATCGGCGACGGCAAGGTGTGGGCGGTGCCGGTCGAGACGGTCGTCCGGGTCCGCACCGGCGAACGCGGCCCGGACGCGCTCTAGATCCTGGTGAATCAGCCGGCGGTGACGGTCTCCCGGACCTCGCCGTCGGGCCCGGCCACCAGCACCGGCGTCTTCGGACCGCCCAGGTCCCGGACGGCCGCCAGGTCCTCGTCGGGCAGGGACGCGGCGCCGGTCACCACCGCCGCCGCCTCCAGCGAGGCCGCGCCGGAGGCCACCGCCATCGCCACCGCCGTACGCAGCGCGCTGAGGTTCAGGGAGTCCAGGGCCACGGTGCCGGCGACGTAGGTACGGCCGGTCTCGTCGCGCACGGCGGCACCCTCGGGCACCTGGTTGCGGGCCCGCGCGGAACGGGCCAGGGTGACGATCTTCTTGTCCTCGGGGGCGAGCGCGCTGTCGGTCATGGAGTGAGCATACGAAAGCCCTGATCGGGCCGGGCGGGTACCAGCCGCCAGAGCGAGGTGACCTCTGCGGCTCTGGCGGCGTGCAGGGGATCGGCAGTGTCCCGCACCCGTGAGTGCCGCGGCCGGATGTCGGTCCGGTCCAGCACGCGCAGGCCGGCCGCCTCGATGCGGGCCAGGAGGTCGCCGCGCGTGCGGAGGCCGAGGCGCTCGGCCAGGTCCGAGAGGATCAGCCATCCCTCGCCGCCCGGTTCGAGGTGGGCGGTGAGCCCGTTCAGGAAGCCGTGGAGCATGGCACAGCCCGGGTCGTAGACGGCTCGCTCCAGTGCGGAGGTGGGCCGGGCCGGGATCCAGGGCGGATTGCAGACGACGAGGTGCGCACGGCCGTCGGGAAACAGGCCGGGGCCCACGACGTCGATGTGCCCGGTGCAGCGGAGCCGGCGGACGTTGTCGCGGGCGCAGGCCAGGGCACGCGGGCTGGCGTCAGTGGCCACGACCCGGTCGAACCCCCGCCTGACCAGGACGGCGGCGAGCACTCCCGTTCCCGTACCGAGGTCGAACGCGGTACGGAGACCCGCGCGGCGGCCCGCTGGTGCGGCGGGAAGCGGTGCGTGGGCGACGAGGTCGACGTACTCGCCCCGGACCGGGGAGAACACGCCGTAATGCGGATGGACGCGAGCATCGAGGGCCGGTACCCACACGCCCTTCGTACGCCACTGATGTGCTCCGATCACACCGAGCAGCTCGGTGAGCGGGACGGCCAGTGGCCCGCACGGCGGACCGTACGCCTCGGTGCATGCCTGGCGCACGTCGGGAGCTCTGCGCAGGTTCACGCGGTAGTCGTCTTCGAGCAGGACGAGAAGCCCGCCCAGCACGCGGGCGCGGTGGCCGCGGGCCCTGCGGTGCAGATGGAAGGAGTCCGCCGGGCTCTCCCCCTGCCGGGCCGGTTTCCGGTCGATACGGCGGCCCATCGCCCGCAGCAATTGACGTGCGTCGGGGAAGCCGCCCCGCCACAACAGGGCGGTGCCTTCGCAGACCAGACGGTGGGCGACCGCGGCCTTCATACGGTCGTCCGCGCCGACGACGCGGCCAGGCGGCGGTGTCGCGCTCTCGGAATGCCAGGGGGCGGAACGGAGCGTGTTCGTCTCGGTCCAGTGGATCGTGTCCACGGTGTACTCCTCGTGATCGAACGTGCGGGGGCACGAAGAGCACTTCGACGAGGAGAGGAGCGGTCAGGGCGGGCCGGGCTACCGCTCCCGCGTCGAAGCGCGGGAGGAGGAGTCACCGAGAACCATGCCTAGCGTCATGACCAGCCCTTTCGAAGAGATGAGGCAGGAGGTTCGCACAGGTCCCCCACTGCGGGCAACTCCTTTGTGGGAGCCGCGTCGTGCCCCAGTCCGATGTCAGTCGTTGGCGCGGAGCGCGGCCAGGAGCCCGCGTCCCTCCTTGGTACCGCGCCGCAGAAGGACGGCGGCCACGGTGTGGAGTTCGTTCCACGAGTGGGGGCGGCCGATGTCGGCTGCGTCCGCCACGGTCGCCGTGGCGACCGCGACTGCTTCCTCGGCTTCACTCGCCTCGGCGAGGGCGTGCGCGTGGCATGCCCGGTACCAGGTTCGGTCACGCCGGTAGTCGTCCGGCAATGCTTCCAAGCCGACCGCGAAGTGATCGACGGCCGCCCGCCAGTCCCTCAAGTGCACGGCAGCCATGCCTCGTTGCAGGATGAACCACGTCTCGCCGTAGAAATACATCCATGGTGGCTCGTCCTCCGGGTGCTTGGCCGCGCGGCTGATGAGTTCTTGGGCTTCATTCAGCAATCGCTCGGCCTCATGGGCGTCGCCGTTGAGCGCGTGGCCCCGGGCGGCCATCTGAGCGGCCATGCCCTGAACGCCGAGGGACGTGCCGGGCGTCGACCAGCGGGCGGCCTCCGCCAGCCGCACGCATCGGTCTCCGCGGCCACCGGACCAGGCCATGTGCGCCTTCATACTGAGCGTCGTGGCGGCCATGTCGGCGTCCCCGGCCTCCAGCGCCCACTCGTGGCTGCGGTCGTACCAGGCCAGCGCGGCTGCCGTCTGCCCCTGGTCCTGAGCCATCCATGCCAGGAACTGCGCGTGCTCGGAGGCCAGACGCACCACCCGGTCACCCAGCGGGCCGCGCGCGCTGCCGTACAGGTCCACGACCGTCCGGATCTGCTGGCGCATCAGGCCGACGAGCGGCCGTGACCCGATCTCGTCCTCGGCCCGGCGGTGCTCCGCCAGCAGCCGGTCAAGCCAGTCGAGTGTGGGGACATCCACGCGCTGTCGGCCGTCCACCACGCTCGTCACCCGAGCCAACAGGCCGCCGTCCGGTCTCATGTCGGGCAACGCGAGGCCGGGCACAGGAATCGGGGACCTCTCGGTGGCCTGGCGGCACACCGGAATGTCCAGCCCTCCCACGATGCGCTGACGCACCTCCACGGACGTGACGTGTCGCCGGCCCCGCTCGATGTCGGACACCTCTGGCTGGGCGAGACCGGCGCGTTCCCCGAGCTTCGTCTGGCTCAGCCCTGTGAGCTTCCGGTAGGTACGGAACACGGCGCCCCAGTCCTCAGCGGCGACCGCTGCGAGCAACTGCGGATGCGACCACAAGTCCACGCGGAATTCCCCCATACCTCAAATATAGGGCGGGCCTATAGGGCCACCGCATGGCCTGGAGCAGGTTCCTGCTAAAGGGTCTTCCTGCAAGGACCCCCGCAACCGTGGCGACGGCCCGGGGGCATGGCCACCAACCTGTACGAAGGTTGACGACGTGCACCAAATTACAATGAGCAAGGGCCGGACTCTGCCCACGGAGACAGCCGAATGAAGGCCCTCCGGCTTCTCCCGTGGTCCGACGACAAGCGTGCCTACCTCCGTACGGACGACTCGGAGAGCCGCCTCTCACAGCTCGCGGACGAGATGGAAGAAGCCCAGCTCAAGGCCGGCAGCCACGTGCTCGGCGCCGCTCGCGATCTGCTGGGCGACCCGAAGGCGTCCACGGCGGAGCTGCGCTTCGCGGCGGCCCGGCTGAGCGAGTGCCTGTTCGACGCACTGCGAGTCGCCGAGTCACGCGGCGTCCTGCTGGCGGACATCGACGACGAGGACCGGGGCAGCGAAGCCGACACCGACAAGTGCACGAAGGAGGACGGGCGAACCTAGGGGCGGTCGAGGCGGAGGCGGTCGGGGCGCGGTAGGCCGGCGACGACCAGGTCGTAGGAGTCCTCGACCAGCTCCCGGACCATGCGGTCCGGGAGTCCCCCGTCGGCCGTGACCGTGTTCCAGTGCCGCTTGTTCATGTGCCAGCCGGGGATGATCCAGTCCGGGTGCTCGGTGCGCAGCCGGACCGCGTCGTCCGGGTCGCACTTGAGGTTGACGGTGAGCGGGCGGGCGTCCAGGTCGGTGAGGGCGAACATCTTGCCCAGCACCTTGAAAACCGAGAACTCGGGGCCGAAGGGGAAGTCCTCCACCGCCGCGTTGAAGGACCGGCACAGGGCGCGCAGTTCCGGTCCGTTCATTCCGGCTCCGCCAGAACCGTGACGATCTTGTTCCGGCGGCCCGCGGCGGCCTCCGCGGTCAGCCGCAGGGAGCGGCCGTCGGGCAGTTCGACCACGGACGAGGCGCCCGCGATCGGCACCCGGCCCAGCGCCTTGGCCAGCAGCCCGCCGACCGTCTCCACGTCCTCGTCGTCGAACGACTCCAGGCCGTACAGCTCGCCCAGGTCGCCGATGTCGAGCCGGGCGGTGACCCGGTAGCGGTCCTCGCCGAGCTCCTGGACCGGCGGGAGTTCGCGGTCGTACTCGTCGGTGATCTCGCCGACGATCTCCTCCAGGATGTCCTCGATGGTGACGATGCCGGCCGTGCCGCCGTACTCGTCGATGACGACGGCGACGTGGGTGCGGTCCTTCTGCATGTCGCGCAGCAGGTCGCCGGCGTTCTTGGTGTCGGGCACGAAGTACGCCGGGCGCATCGCCGTGGAGACCAGCTCGCTCTCCGCGTCCCGGCTGATGTGCGTCTTGCGGGCCAGGTCCTTCAGGTACACGATGCCGACGATGTCGTCCTCGCTGTCGCCGGTGACCGGGATGCGGGAGAAACCGGAGCGCAGGGCGAGGGTGAGGGCCTGCCGGATGGTCTTGTAGCGCTCGATGACCACGAGGTCGGTGCGCGGCACCATGACCTCGCGCACCAGGGTGTCGCCCAGCTCGAAGACCGAGTGCACCATGCGACGCTCCTCGGCCTCGATCAGGGACTCCTTCTCGGCCAGGTCGACCAGGGCGCGCAGTTCGGCCTCGGAGGCGAACGGGCCGCGGCGGAAGCCCTTGCCGGGGGTGAGCGCGTTGCCGATGAGGATCAGCAGCGGCGGGATCGGGCCCATGATCCGGGCCAGCGGCACCAGGACGTACGCCGCCGCGGTGGCCGTGTTCAGCGGGTGCTGGCGGCCGATGGTGCGCGGCGAGACCCCGACGGCGACGTAACTCACCAGCACCATCACGGCGATGGCGATCAGCAGTGCCTCGGTGGTGTTGCTGACCTCGTTGAGGCAGCCGTACGTGACCAGTGCCGCGGCGGCCATCTCGCAGGCGACCCGGACCAGCAGCGCCACGTTGAGATAGCGGGTCGGGTCGGCGGCGACCTTGGCCAGTTTGGCGCTGCCGCGCCGCCCGGAGCGGACCGCCTCCTCGGCGCGGAAGCTGGAGACGCGGGCGAGTCCGGCCTCGGCGCTGGCGGCGAGCCAGGCGACGACGACCAGGGCGACCGCGCCCGCGACGAGCGGCAGGCTCATGAGACGGTCGGGGCCGGGGACGGGCCGGTCAGGCCCTTCTCCGCACGCCAGCCGTCCACGATGGCCGCCTGCAGGCCGAACATCTCGGCCTTCTCGTCCGGCTCCTCGTGGTCGTAGCCGAGCAGGTGCAGCACCCCGTGGACGGTGAGCAGCTGGAGCTCCTCGTCCATGGTGTGCCGGGTCTCCGCGTCGGCGCCCTGCTTGGCGGCGACCTCGGGGCACAGCACGATGTCGCCGAGCAGCCCCTGCGGCGGCTCGTCGTCGTCCTTGGCCGGCGGCCGCAGTTCGTCCATCGGGAACGACATGACATCGGTGGGGCCCGGCAGGTCCATCCACTGGATGTGCAGCTGCTCCATGGCGTCGGCGTCCACGACGATCACCGACAGCTCGGAGAGCGGGTGGATGCGCATCCGCGCGAGCGCGTAGCGGGCGATGTCGAGGATCGCCTGCTCGTCGACCTCGGTTCCGGATTCGTTGTTGACGTCGATCGACATGGTCGTGCTGGTCTACTTCCCCTGGGAGCTGTCGTACTTCTCGTAGGCGTCGACGATACGGCCCACCAGCTTGTGCCGGACCACGTCCTGGGAGGAGAGCCGGGAGAAGTGCACGTCGTCCACCCCGTCCAGGATGTCCTGCACCTGGCGCAGCCCGGACTTGGTGCCGCCCGGCAGGTCGACCTGGGTCACGTCACCCGTGATCACGATCTTCGAGTCGAAGCCGAGCCGGGTGAGGAACATCTTCATCTGCTCGGGGCTGGTGTTCTGGGCCTCGTCCAGAATGATGAAAGCATCATTAAGGGTCCGGCCGCGCATGTATGCGAGCGGCGCCACCTCGATCGTGCCCGCTGCCATCAGGCGGGGGATCGCGTCCGGGTCCATCATGTCGTGCAGCGCGTCGTAGAGCGGGCGCAGGTAGGGGTCGATCTTCTCGTAGAGGGTGCCGGGCAGGAAGCCGAGGCGCTCGCCGGCCTCGACCGCGGGGCGGGTCAGGATGATGCGGTTGACCTGCTTGGACTGGAGGGCCTGGACCGCCTTGGCCATCGCCAGGTAGGTCTTGCCGGTGCCCGCCGGGCCGATGCCGAAGACGATGGTGTGCTTGTCGATGGCGTCGACGTACCGCTTCTGGTTCAGCGTCTTGGGGCGGATGGTGCGGCCGCGCGAGGACAGGATGTTCTGCGTGAGCACCTCGGCCGGGGTCTCCTGGCCGTCGCTCTCCCCGTTCTCGCTCGCCTTGAGCATGGCGATCGAGCGTTCCACTGCGTCCTCCGTCATCGGCTGCCCGGTGCGGAGCACGAGCATCATCTCGTCGAACACGCGCTGGATGAGGGCGACGTCCGCCGGTTCGCCACTCGCGTTGATCTCGTTGCCCCGGACGTGGATGTCGGCCGCCGGGAAGGCCTTCTCGATCACGCGCAGGAGGGAGTCGCCGGACCCCAGGACGGTCACCATGGGGTGCTGGGCGGGGACGGTGAACCGTGCCCTCGTCTGCCGCTGCGCGGGGGTGTGAGCTGTGGGTGTCTGAGTCATGGGCCGGCGCTGAAGGCCTGCGGTTCCTCCTCGTCACGGCCGCGTAGCTGAGGGCGGCCTCACGACTCCCAGGGTACGACGGGGCACCGACAACGCCGTAAGACTTTTCGTATCACTCCGATCCGCTCACTGCGGGGTGCGGAAACCGATCGTCGGGACCGCGCGGCGCAGCGGCCAGGGCCGGGCCGTGTGGCAGGGGTCGTCGGGGAGCAGGGCGCCCAGGAAGGCGTACCGGGACAGGGCGGCCGGGTCCTGGCCGTCGAGCGACCGCACCTCGCGCCACCAGGCGGCGACCTCGGACCAGCCGGGCGCGGACAGCGAGCCGCCGAACTCCTGGACGGAGAGGGCGGCGGTCAGTCCGGCGAAGGCGAGGCGGTCGGCGAGCGGCCAGCCGGCCAGGGTGCCGGTGACGAACCCGGCGACGAAGACGTCCCCGGCGCCGGTCGGGTCCAGGGCCTGCACGGCGATGGCGGGGACGTCGGCGGTCTCCCCGGTGCGCCGGTCCACCGCGTAGGCGCCGTCCGCGCCGAGGGTGACCACGGCCAGCGGTACGTGCTCGGTGAGGGCGTGCGCGGCGGCGCGCGGGCAGTCGGTGCCGGTGTAGCGCATCGCCTCCTCGGCGTTGGGCAGGAACGCCTCGCAGTGCGCGAGGTCGGGCAGCGCGGCCAGGTCCCAGGCGCCGGTGTCGTCCCAGCCGACGTCGGCGAAGACGCGGGTGCCGTGCGCGGCGGCGCGGGCGATCCAGGGGGCCCGGACGCCGGGGATGAGGGAGGCGACGGCGGCTCGGGCGCGGGGCGGGCAGCCGGGGGCGGGCTGTTCCTCGGCGGGGGCCTCGTGGCCGTGCGAGACCATGGTGCGTTCGCCCTCGTAGGCCATCGAGACGGTGACCGGCGAGTGCCAGCCGGGGACGGTGCGGGAGGGGGACAGGTCGATGCCCTCGCCCTGTTCCAGCGCGTCCCAGCAGTAGTCGCCGTAGTGGTCGTCGCCGAACGCGGCGGCCAGTGAGGTGCGCAGGCCGAGGCGGGCCAGGGCGGTGGCCATGTTGGCGACGCCGCCGGGGCTGGAGCCCATGCCGCGGGCCCAGGACTCGGTGCCGCGCACCGGGGCGGAGTCGAGGCCGGTGAAGACGATGTCGAGGAAGACGGTGCCGGTGAGGTAGACGTCCACGGGCGGGTCGCCGGGGGCGCGCAGGGCGGCCAGCGGGTCGGCCCCCGGGTGCTGCCGGTGGTGCCCCTCTCCGAAAGGCCCTTCGAAGGGCGCGATGGACGCGGTCACGGTGTGCGCTCCCCTGACATGGTGCGGATCCAGACACGGTGCGGATCCAGGCCAGTCTGCATCACGGCACCGACAGCCCGTCCACTGTCGCACGGGACGACGGGGAGCGGCGCGCACTGATACCCGGTACTACAAATGCCAAACCGGCAAGTGATCTTCATCATACTTTTCGGTTTCGCTCGCGCGCCTTCGTTCTTGATACAAATTGCCCCGCGCTCCCGTCCGTCGACGGTCGTCGCCCTTCCCTTTTTTGCCCACTCCCTTTCGCATGCCCTGGGAACGCCCGTGTCTGCCCGCACCCCTTCGTGGCCCCTGGTCGCCCTCTTCACGGCCGGGTACCTCCCCCCGTACCTGCTCCCCACCGCCGTCGGCCGGCTCGGCTCGGGACTGGATCTGACCGCCACCCAGGCCGGCGCGGTCGGCAGCGCCCTGCTGCTCGGCTCCGCGACCGCCGGTCTGCTGTTCGCCGCCCGGGTGGAACGCGCCGGCCCGCGCACCCTGGCCCGGACCGGTCTCGCCCTGGCCGCCGCCGGCTACGGCGCCGCCGCGCTCACCACCTGCGTCCCGGCCGTCGTGGCCGGCGTCGTCGCCGGCGGGCTCGGCTCGGGCGCCGCCACCACCGTCGCCGCGACCCGCATCGCGGCCGAGAAGGACCCGCACCGCACCTCCACGCTGGGCCTGCTCACCGTGTCGGCGCTGGCCGCGGCGGTGTATCTGGCCGTACCGCGGCTCGGTCCCGGCCACGGCACACCGCTCGCCGCGATCGCGCTGACCGCGCTCGGCGCCTGGCCGCTGACCGCGCGGCTGCCCGGCCCGGCCCGGGACGTGACGGCCGGTCACACCCGGGCTCCGCTCCCCCACCGCCGCTCCGGCCTGGTGCTCGCCGCCGCGATGGTGTGCTGGTCGCTGGCGCAGAACTGCCTGTGGGGCGTGAGCAGCCGGATCGGCCTGGAACAGGCGCACCTCGGGGAGGCCGCGCTCGGCGCGGTGCTCGCGGCGGCGCTCGGCGCGGGGCTGATCGGGGTGCTGGCCGCCGGGGCGCTCGGCTCCCGGCTCGGGCGCGCGGTGCCGGTCGGCGCCGGGACGGTGCTGATCGCCGGGTGCATCGCGCTGACCGCGTCCGCGACCGGGCCGCTGTCCTTCACCGCCGGGGAGATCGCCTGGAACACCCTCTACCCGGTGGTGCTGTCCTACCTGATCGGCCTCGCCGCCTCGCTCGACCCGCGCGGCCGGTGGGCGGTGCTCATAGGGTCGGCGTCCTCGCTGGGCACCGCGGCCGGACCGCTGACCGGCAGCGTGCTGGCCGCGCAGGCCGGGTTCGCGGGCATGGGCCTGGTGCTCGGCGCCGGGCTGCTGCTGATCGCCGTACCGATGACGGCGGTGGCCCTGCACGCCGGCGGGCGCCCGCTGCTGCCCGGCGCGGTGCGCCGGCGCGGCGGTCACCCGGCCGCCCTGGTCGCCGCCCACACCGGCACGCCGAGCGGCGCGGTGCCGGAGGTCGGCGCCCAGGAACAGCCGGTGGTGGAGATCCCGGTGGACGGCGCGGCCGTCCCGGTCCAGGACGCCTACGGCACGGCGGGCCCCCGGCAGCCGGGGCCGCCGTAACCGGTCCTACGGGAAGACGTACGCGTCCACCTCGGCGAGGTACCGCGCCCGCAGCTCCTCGTCGTCGTCCAGGAAGGAGGCGAGGAAGGAGTTGCGGGCCAGTTCGCGCAGCCGGTCCTCGGTGAGGCCGAGGGTGTCGCGTACGGCGTCGAAGTTGTCGCCCGCGTAGCCGCCGAAGTAGGCCGGGTCGTCGGAGTTGACCGTGCACAGCAGCCCGGCGTCGAGCAGTGCGGGCAGTGGGTGGTCGGCGAGGGTCTCGACGGTGCGCAGCCGGACGTTGGACAGCGGGCAGAGGGTGAGCGGTACGCGGTCCCGCACCAGCCGCTCCACCAGCGCCGGGTCCTCGGCGCAGCGCAGGCCGTGGTCGATCCGCTCGACGCCGAGCACGTCCAGCGCCTCGGTGATGTAGGCCGGCGGGCCCTCCTCGCCGGCGTGCGCGACCCGGCGCAGGCCGAGGGCCGCGGCCTGGGCGTAGACCTCGCGGAACTTGGCCGGCGGGTGGCCGACCTCGGCGGAGTCCAGGCCGATACCGGTGATCCGGTCCAGGTAGGGCCGGGCGGCGGTCAGCGTCTGAAGGGCCGCGTCGGCGGGCTGGTCGCGCAGGAAGCAGAGGATCAGCCGGGTGGAGACGCCGTGGTGGTGCTCGCTGCTGCCCAGTGCCCGCCACAGTCCCTCGACGACCGTGCCCAGCGGGACGCCCCGGGCGGTGTGCGCCTGCGGGTCGAAGAAGATCTCGGCGTGCCGCACGCCCTGCGCGGCGGCGCGGGCCAGGTAGGCGTTGGCGAGATCCTCGAAGTCCCGCTCGGTGCGCAGCACCGCCATCAGTTCGTAGTACAGGTTCAGGAAGGACTGGAGGTCGGCGAAGCGGTACGCCTCGCGCAGCGCCTCGGTGTCCGGGTAGCGCAGGGCGACCCCGTTGCGGGCGGCCAGCTCGAAGGCCAGCTCGGGCTCCAGGGTGCCTTCGATGTGCAGGTGCAGTTCAGCTTTGGGCAGGGGCATCAGTGCATGGTACGGGGACTTTACCGACGTTTCGGAACCGGCACCCGGAGCAGGTCGTGGGCCACGGTCAGCTCGCCCGTGTATCCGGCGGCCCGCGCCTGCCGGGCGAACTCTCCCCCACTCTCGGCTCCGCTCGAGCGGGAGGTGCCCCCACGGTCGGAGTAGCGCTGGCTGAAGTGGGTGAGGACGAGGTGCCGGACGCCGGCCTCGCGGGCCACCCGGGCCGCCTGGCCGGCGGTGAGGTGGCCGTGCTCCTCGGCGAGTCTCTGGTCCTCGTCGAGGAAGGTCGACTCGATGACCAGCAGGTCGCAGCCGGCGGCGAGGGCGTGCACGCCGTCGCAGAGCCGGGTGTCCATGATGAACGCGAACCGCTGGCCGGGGCGGGCCTCGCTGACCTCGTCCAGGGTCACCCCGTTCAGGGCGCCGTCGCGCTGGAGGCGGCCGACGTCCGGTCCCTTGATGCCGTGCGCGGCGAGCCGGTCGGGCAGCATGCGGCGGCCGTCCGGCTCGGTGAGGCGGTAGCCGTAGGACTCGACGGGGTGGGAGAGGCGGTGCGCGGTGAGGGTGTAGCCGGGGGTGCGGGCCAGCACCCCGTCGGTGTCGACCGGGGCCTCGGTGAGCGCGACCGTCTCGCGGTAGGCGGTGGCGTACCGGAGGCGGTCGAAGAAGCGCTGCCCGGAGCGCGGGTAGTGGGCGGTGACCTGGTGCGGGACCCGGTCGAGGTTGATCCGCTGGATCACGCCGGCCAGGCCCAGGCTGTGGTCGCCGTGGAAGTGGGTGACGCAGATACGGTTCAGGTCGTGCGCGGCGACCCCGGCGCGCACCATCTGGCGCTGGGTGCCCTCGCCGGGGTCGAACAGGATGCCGTCGCTGTCCCAGCGCAGGACGTAGCCGTTGTGGTTGCGGTGGCGGGTGGGGACCTGGCTGGCGGTGCCGAGGATCACCAGTTCACGTAGGGACACGGGTGCCTATCCGGGCGGCCACTGGAGGCCGCGGCCGCCCAGCACGTGGGCGTGGGTGTGCCAGACGGTCTGGCCGGCGCCGGCGCCGGTGTTGAAGACGATGCGGTAGCTGTCGAGTTTCTCGTCGTCGGCGACGGCCTTGGTCTCGCGGAGCACGTCCGCCGCCAGCTCGGGGGCGCCGGCGGCGAGGGCGGCGGCGTCCTTGTAGTGGGCCTTGGGGATGACCAGGACGTGCGTGGGGGCCTGGGGGTTTATGTCGCGGAAGGCGACGGTCGTCTCTGTCTCGCGGACGATCGTGGCCGGGATCTGGCCGGCGACGATCTTGCAGAAGAGGCAGTCTTCCTGGGGGTCCCCTGGCATGTGGTTCCCTTCGGGTCGGTGGGATAGGGGGATCGTATCGTCGCCGGGTGCGGGTTGGTCGTGGCTGGTCGCGCCCACGCGGCGGAGCCGCAAATGAACACCGCCCCGCGCCCCTAGGTGGGCAGAGTCGGCGGTGTTTTCGCCGGTACCGTTTCCAGCGCCTCAAGCGCGAGCCGTACCGCCTCCTCCAACTGGGGGTCCCGGCCCGCCGCGTGGTCCTGGGGGCGTTGTTCCACCTCCACGTCCGGGTCCACGCCGTGGTTCTCCACGCCCCACTCGTAACCCTCCAGCCAGAAGGCGTACTTCGGCTGGGTGACCAGGGTGCCGTCGACCAGGTGGTAGCGGGAGTCGATGCCCACGACGCCGCCCCAGGTGCGGGTGCCGACGACGGGGCCGAGGCCGAGGGCCTTGATCGCGGCGTTGACGATGTCGCCGTCGGAGCCGGAGAACTCGTTGGCGATGGCGACGACCGGGCCGCGCGGGGCGTCCTGCGGATAGCTGTAGGGCCGCATGCCGCGCGGCACGCCCCAGCCGACGATGCGGCGGGCCAGTTTCTCGACGACGAGCTGGGAGGTGTGGCCGCCGCGGTTCTCGCGGACGTCGACGACCAGTCCCTCGCGGGCGACTTCGACGGCCAGGTCGCGGTGGATCTGGGCCCAGCCGGGGGCCTGCATGTCGGGGACGTGCAGGTAGCCGAGCCGGCCGGCGGAGAGTTCGTGGACGCGGGCCCGGCGGTCGGCGACCCAGGCGTGGTAGCGCAGGGGTTCCTCGTCGGCGACGGGGACGACGACGGCGTGCCGGGGTTCGCCGCCGCCGGCCGGCAGGACGGTCAGCTCGACGGGTTTGCCGGCCGTGCCGACCAGGAGCGGGCCGGGGCCGGTGACCGGGTCGACCGGGCGGCCGGCCACCGCGACGATCGCGTCCCCGGCGCGGATCGCGACGCCGGGGGCGGCGAGCGGGGAGCGGGCGTGCGGGTCGGAGGTCTCCGAGGGCAGCACGCGGTCGACGCGCCAGGCGCCGTCCTGGTGCCGGGACAGGTCGGCGCCGAGCAGGCCCTGCCGGGCGCCGTGGCCGTGGCCGCCGCGCGGGACGACGTAGGCGTGCGAGGTGCCCAGTTCGCCCTGCACCTCCCAGAGCAGGTCGACCAGGTCGTCGTGGGTGGCGACGCGGTCGAGGACGGGGCGGTAGCGGTCGAGTACGCCGTCCCAGTCGACGCCGCTCATGTCGGGCCGCCAGAAGTGGTCCCGCATGACGCGGCCGGTCTCCTCGTACATCTGCCGCCACTCGGCCGCCGGGTCGACGGTCGCCAGGACGCGGGAGAGGTCGACGGTGATGTTGGTGTCGCTGTCGTCGTCGCCCGAGGCGCGGCGGTCGCTGGGGACGACCTTGAGGCGGCCGTCGGTCCACAGCAGGACGCGTTTGCCGTCGCCGCTGACGGTGAAGCGGTCGGCGTCCGAGGCGAGGTGCTCGACGCGCTGCTGGGCGAGGTCGTAGCGCTCCAGCCCGGTGCCCGGGTCGGGGTCCTCGGGGGTGGCCCGGGAGGCGCCGAGGACGCCGGTGACCGGGTGGCGCAGCCACAGCACGCCGTCCTTGGCGGCGCGCAGGCCGGAGTAGCGGGCGGCCTCGACCGGGAAGGGCACGATCCGGTCGGCGAGGCCGTCGAGGTCGACGCGGGTGGTGGGGGCGCCCTCGCTGTCGGGGGTCTCGTCCTTGTCGGCGGCCTCGAAGGGGCGGCCGTGCCGCTGCGGGCCGAACGGCGACGGGGTGGTCGCGGCCAGCGTGATCAGGTGCGGGCGGGTGCCCTCGACGAAGCCCAGGTCGAAGACGTGTTCGTCGTAGACCGGGTCGAAGGAGCGGGTGGACAGGAACGCCAGGTGCTTGCCGTCGAGGGTGAAGGCGGGGGCGTAGTCCTGGAAGCGCAGCGGGGTCGCCTCGGTGACCGTGAGGTCGGTGGTGTTGGCGAGTTTGAGCTGGGACAGCGGGCGGGGGCCGGGGTGGGACCAGGCGAGCCAGTTGGAGTCGGGGGAGAAGACCAGGCCGCGGGCGTCGCCGTCCTCGCTGCGGTCGACCTCGCGGACCTCGCCGGTGGCCCGGTCGACCAGCAGTACCCGGCCGTCGTGGGCGGCGACGGCGGCCTTGCTGCCGTCGGGGGCCATCGCCAGGGCGAGGACCCGGCCGAGCTGTCCGGCGGCGAGCCGGCGCGGGGTGGCGCCGGGCAGCAGGCCGGTGGCGGGCGCGAACTCCAGGGCGTCCTCGCCCTCGGCGTCGGTCACCCACACCGCCCACTGCTCGCCGTCGGCGCGGAAGGCGCGCGGCAGCCGGGCCCGGACGCCGGGGGTGGCGGCCAGCGCGCGGGCGGGTCCGGCGCGGTGGGTGACCCAGTGCACGCCGCCGCGGACGGCGACGGCGCTGCCCCGGCCGGTGTGGTCGGGGGCGGCGGAGCCGAACCAGCGGGCGGCGTTGACCGGGAAGGGCTGGAGGTCGGCGCGGGAGCCGCCGAGCCGGATGTCCAGGCGGCGCGGCTCGGCGCCGTCCAGGTCGTCCAGCGTCCACAGCTCCCCGGCGCTGGAGTAGACGACCCGGGTGCCGTCGGTGGCCGCGTGCCGGGCGTAGAAACCCCCGAGGGGGGTGTGCCGGCGCAGGTCGGAGCCGTCGGCGAGGGAGGAGTAGAGGGCGCCGGTGCCCTCGTGGTCGCAGAGGAAGGCGAGCCGGTCGCCGACCCAGAACGGGTACTCGATGTTGCCGTCGAGGTCCTGGTGGACGCGGACGAACTCGCCGTCGCCGTCCCGGTCGATCCACAGCTTGCCGGCCGTGCCGCCCCGGTACCGCTTCCACCAGGCGGCCTCCCGGCCCATCGGCGCGGACAGCAGCACGGTGTGCGGGCCGAACGCGACGTCGCCGACCGGGCCGTAGGGCAGGGTCTCGGCGGGGCCGCCGTCCAGCGGGATGGCGCGGGCCCAGCTGCGGCGCAGGCTGGCCTGGCCGTAGGTGCTGATGGCCAGCACCCGGCCGTCCGGCAGCCAGCCGCGCACCTGGGTCTTGTGGCTGCCCCAGTGGGTGAGGCGCCGGGACGGGCCGCCGTCGACCGGCGCGACGTGCACCTCGGGGGCGCCGTCCCGGGTGGAGGTCCAGGCCACGGTGGTGCCGTCCGGCGAGATACGCGGCTGGCTGACGGGGGTGTTGTCGGCGCTGACCCGCCAGGCCCGTCCCCCGTCGAGGGGCGCGAGCCACACGTCGTCCTCGGCGGTGAAGGCGGTCAACTCGCCGTGCGGATGCGGAAACCGGAGGTAGGCAGGGGCTGCGGGCTGAGTCACCCCCTCACCCTAAGCAGCGGCGGCGGCGCCGGACAGCGGTTTGGATCACTTGCCCTCGGGCCAGCACTCGGGGCGGGTCTGGCAGTACACGGTCCTGGTGACGGTCACGGTGACGGTGGGGCCGCCGGGCTCGTACGTACTGGAGCCGCTCGTCGGGTCGTTCACCGGCGGGGTGGGGGTGGCGTCGCAGTCGCCCAGCCCGCTGACCCGGAACCGCTCCTTGCCGTCCACCTTCGCGGTGAGTTCGCCGCGCACGCAGGCGCCCTCGACGACGCGGGTGACATGGCCGTCCACGGTGATGTCCTTGCCGTCGTCGGTCTGTCCCTCGCAGCTCACCTCGGCGACCGTCTCCTCGCTCGCCGTGGCACTCGCGCCGGAGCCGTCGTAGGACGCGTTGCAGGTCATCCACCGCACGTTCGCGTCCCGTCGCTCCAGCTCACGGGTGACCGTCTGGTCGGTGGTGTACGCCACCGACGCGGAGTTCAGCCCGGCGGGATCGCACGCGACGACGCCACCTACGGCGACGACGACCGCTCCGGCCGCCAGCACCCCGCGCTGCCTCCGCCGAACACGCCTCAATGCCCCCATGCCGCTTCAGCCTGCCACCGTCCCGCGCCGGGCGGTAGAGCGCATACGGACACTCCGCACCACCCCGCCGCGCTCCGCACCACGCGGGGTGACTCCGTGCGCGTCAGCCCCAGCGGCCGGTGCGGCCCAGCAGCAGGGCGGCGGCGGCCGTGCCGGCCGTCGAGGTGCGCAGGACGGTCGGGCCGAGCAGGTACGGGCGGGCGCCGGCCCCTGCGAAGAGGTCCAACTCCGCGGGGGCGACGCCGCCTTCGGGGCCGACGACCAGCACGATGTCGCCCTCGGCGGGGAGTTCGGCGGTGGCCAGCGGGAGGTCGCCGCTCTCGTGGAGCACGGCGGCGAAGTCGGCGGCGGCCAGCAGGGCGGCGACCTGCTTGGTCGTCGCCGCGTCCGCGACCTCGGGGAACCGGTCCCGGCGGGACTGCTTGCCGGCCTCCCGGGCCGTCGCCCGCCACTTGGCCAGCGCCTTCAGGCCCCGGTCGCCCTTCCACTGGGTGACGCAGCGCGCCGCCGCCCACGGCACGATCGCGTCGACGCCGACCTCGGTCATCGTCTCCACGGCGAGTTCGCCCCGGTCGCCCTTGGGCAGCGCCTGGACGACGGTGATCCGGGGCTGCGGGGCGGGTTCCTCGACCACGGCGTGCAGGCCCATGACGACCAGCCGGTCCTTGCCCTCGGCGGCCTTGACGACGCCCTGGGCCCAGTGGCCGCGCCCATCGGTGAGGACCACGTCCTCGCCGGGCCGCAGCCGCTTCACGGAGACGGCGTGCCGCCCCTCGGGGCCGTCGAGGACGAACTCCCCGCCGGGCAGGTCGTCGAGGGAGCCGGCCACGAACACCGGTGCCGTCATCGGCCCGTACCTCCGGTCGTGTAGTGCGACAACGCCGTCCCGGCGGCGGTGAGTTCGGCCACCAGCACCTCGACCAGCTGCCCGGCGCTCAGGTCGCGGGCCAGCCGGTGGCCCTGCCCGGCCCACAGGGCCAGGCCCTGTACGTCGCCCGCCTTGGCCGCCGCCTTGCGCAGCGGCGCGGTGAGGTGGTGGACGTCCGGGTAGGCGGCGGGGGCGTAGGGGCCGTGCTCGCGCAGGAAGCGGTTGACCAGGCCGCGGGCGGGGCGCCCGGAGAAGGCGCGGGTCAGTTCGGTGCGGACGAACAGCGGGTTGGTCAGCGCCAGCTTGTGCAGGGCGTGCGCGCCGGACTCGGCGGTGGCGAGGAAGGCGGTGCCGAGCTGGGCCGCGCTGGCGCCGGCCGCGAGGACCGCGGCGATCTGGCCGCCGCGCATCAGGCCGCCGGCCGCGATGACCGGCAGGCTCACCGTCTCGCGGGTCTGGGCGACCAGCGACAGCAGGCCGATCCCGGAGCCGTCCGTCTCCGGGACGTCCCGGTGGGTGCCCTGGTGGCCGCCGGCCTCGACGCCCTGCGCGATCACCGCGTCGGCGCCGCACTCCTCGACCGCGCGGGCCTCCTCGGCGGTGGTGGCGGTGACCGCGGCGAAGGTGCCCACCCGGTGCAGGGCGTCGACCGCCTCGCGGGTGGGGACGCCGAAGTGGAACGACACCACCGGTACGGGGTTGTCGAGGAGGACGGCGAGTTTCGTCTCGTAGCCGTCGTCGCGGCCGCTGTCCGGGTCGCCCAGTTCCGTCTCGTACCAGGCGGCCTCGCCGGCCAGCTGATGGGCGTAGACGCCGATGGCCGCGGGGTCGGCGGTCTCCGGCTGCGGCAGGAAGAGGTTGACCCCGAACGGGCGGCCGGTCAGGCTCCGCAGCTGCTTGATCTCCTGGTACATCCCGTCGGGCGTCTTGTACCCGGCGGCCAGGAA
The DNA here is from genome assembly GCF_052216785.1 of Streptomyces sp. JW3. Classification (NCBI taxonomy): domain Bacteria; kingdom Bacillati; phylum Actinomycetota; class Actinomycetes; order Kitasatosporales; family Streptomycetaceae; genus Streptomyces; species Streptomyces sp. JW3. The sequence continues at coordinate 45,556 of NZ_JBQOUX010000011.1, forward strand.
GCCGAGCCCGCCCGCCTCGCAGACGGCGGCGGCCAGCCGGGGCACGGAGACGCCGCCCGCCATCGGAGCCTGCACGATCGGATACGGGAAGAGATCGGTCAGCGCGGAGGACATGACCGCATGGTGCCATGTCCGTTGGACAGGACCGAATCCGACCTTCCGTGCCCGGACCGGACCACCAGGGACCGGTTCACGGTCGCCGCGGGGGCGGACTCACCGCCCCCCGCGAACCCGGCTCACCGCCCGTTGAAGGCATCCTTCAACCGCGAGAACAGCCCCTGCTGCCCCGGCTGACGGCGTCTGCCCGGGGGACGACCCCCGGACCCCCGGCAGACCTCCGGCCGACCGCACCGAGGCCCTCGGCCGCCCTCGGCTCACCGCCCGTTGAAGGCATCCTTCAACCGCGAGAACAGCCCCTGCTGCCCCGGCTGACGGCGTCTGCCCGGGGGACGACCCCCGGACCCCCGGCAGACCTCCGGCCGACCGCACCGAGGCCCTCGGCCGCCCTCGGCTCACCGCCCGTTGAAGGCATCCTTCAACCGCGAGAACAGCCCCTGCTGCCCCGGCTGGAACTGCCCCTGGGGCCGTTCCTCGCCGCGGGACTTGGCGAATTCGCGCAGCAGACGTTCCTGGTCGGGGTCGAGCTTGGTCGGGGTCTGGACCTCGACGTGCACGATGAGGTCGCCCCGGCCGCCGCCGCGCAGGTGGGTCACGCCGCGGGCGTGCAGCGGGATCGACTGGCCGGACTGGGTGCCCGGCCGGATGTCGACCTCCTCCAGGCCGTCCAGCGTCTCCAGCGGCACCTTGGTGCCGAGGGCCGCCGCCGTCATCGGGAGGGTGACCGTGCAGTGCAGGTCGTCGCCGCGGCGCTGGAACTGGGAGTGCGGCAGCTCGTGGATCTCGACGTACAGGTCACCGGCCGGGCCGCCGCCGGGGCCGACCTCGCCCTCGCCCGCGAGCTGGATGCGGGTGCCGTTGTCCACACCGGCCGGGATCTTCACCGTCAGCGTGCGCCGGGAGCGGATGCGGCCGTCGCCGGCGCACTCCGGGCACGGCGTGGGCACCACCGTGCCGAAGCCCTGGCACTGGGGGCAGGGCCGCGAGGTCATGACCTGGCCCAGGAAGGACCGGGTGACCTGGGAGACCTCACCGCGGCCGCGGCACATGTCGCAGGTCTGGGCACTGGTGCCCGGCGCCGCGCCCTCGCCGTTGCAGGTGTTGCAGACCACGGCCGTGTCGACCTGGATGTCCTTGGTCGTGCCGAAGGCCGCCTCGTCCAGCTCGACCTCGATCCGGATCATCGCGTCCTGGCCGCGGCGGGTGCGCGAGCGCGGCCCGCGCTGCGACGCCGTGCCGAAGAACGCGTCCATGATGTCCGAGAAGTTCCCGAAGCCACCCTGTCCGAAGCCGCCGGCGCCACCGCCCGACTGGGACAGCGGGTCGCCACCGAGGTCGTAGACCTGCTTCTTCTGCGGGTCCGAGAGCACCTCGTAGGCGGCGTTGATCTCCTTGAACCGCTCCTGCGTCTTCGGATCGGGGTTGACGTCCGGGTGCAGCTCGCGGGCGAGCCTCCTGAACGCCTTCTTGATCTCGTCCTGGGACGCGTCGCGGCGCACGCCGAGTACGGCGTAGTAGTCCGTGGCCACTTATGACTCCGCCAGGATCTGTCCGACGTACCGTGCCACTGCGCGTACCGCTCCCATCGTTCCCGGGTAGTCCATGCGGGTCGGTCCGACCACGCCGAGCTTGGCAACCGCCTCGCCGCCCGAACCGTAGCCCACCGACACGACGGACGTGGAGTTGAGTCCCTCATGGGCGTTCTCATGACCGATTCGCACGGTCACGCCCGGATCCTTCGCCTCGCCGAGCAGCTTGAGAAGCACCACCTGCTCCTCAAGCGCCTCCAGCACCGGCCGGATCACCAGGGGGAAGTCATGGCCGAAGCGGGTGAGATTGGCGGTGCCGCCGATCATCAGCCGCTCCTCGTTCTCCTCGACCAGCGTCTCCAGCAGGGTGGAGAGCACCGTGGCGACCGTACCGCGGTCCTCCGCGCCGAAGGCGTCGGGGAGGTCCTCGACGAGCGTCGGCACGTCCGTGAACCGGCGTCCCGCGACCCGGCTGTTGAGCCGGGCCCGCAGATCCGCCACCGAGGTCTCGCCGAACGGCGCCGGACAGTCCACCATGCGCTGCTCGACCCGCCCGGTGTCCGTGATCAGCACGAGCATCAGGCGCGCGGGCGCGAGCGGCAGCAGCTCCACGTGCCGCACGGTGGAGCGGGTCAGCGACGGGTACTGCACGACCGCCACCTGCCGGGTGAGCTGCGCGAGCAGCCGTACCGTCCGGGCCACCACGTCGTCGAGGTCGACCGCGCCCTCCAGGAAGTTCTGGATGGCGCGCCGCTCGGGCGCGGTCATGGGCTTGACCCCGGCGAGCTTGTCGACGAAGAGCCGGTAGCCCTTGTCGGTGGGGATGCGCCCGGCGCTGGTGTGCGGCTGGGCGATGAACCCCTCCTCCTCCAGCGCCGCCATGTCGTTGCGCACGGTGGCCGGGGAGACGCCGAGGCTGTGCCGCTCGGTGAGGGCCTTGGAGCCGACCGGCTCCTCGGTGCCGACGTAGTCCTGGACGATGGCGCGCAGCACCTGCAGCCTGCGTTCGCTGAGCATCGCGCGCACCTCCCGATCACGTCCGCCCGCTGTCTGCCCTGGCACTCAGAGCGTGCGAGTGCCAGACTTCCCCGGCCCAGTGTACGGCCGTGGGGTACACCCCCGGCAAGGCCGGGCCCGCGCTGCCGTCCGCGGCGGGCCGGCACCGCTAGCGTCGCCGCCATGACGGTGACTTGGGAAGAGCTGGGATGGGAGCGGCTGGCGGCCGGGGTGGGGCGGCGCCGGCTGCCGGTGTGGGACTGCACGGCCGGGCTGGTGGTCGGCGGGGACGCGGCGCTGGTGATCGACGCCGGGTCGAGCCTGGGCGAGGGCGCGCGGCTGCGCACCGAGGCGGAGCGGCTGGCCGGCCACCGTGTGACGCATCTCGCGCTGACCCACGCGCACTTCGACCACGTCTTCGGCGCGGCGGCGTTCGCGGGGGCCGAGGTGTACGGCGCGGTGGGCGTCGACGCGGTGCTCGGCGAGGGGCGGGCGGCGCTGCGGGCGGACGCGACGGCCAACGGCCTTGACCGGCGCCGGGCGGCGGAGGCGGTGGACGCGCTGGCGACCGTCCGGCACCAGGTGAGCGGCGAGTGGACGCTCGACCTGGGCGGTGGCCGGCAGGTGCTGCTGGCGAACGTGGGCCCCGGGCACACCGCCCATGACCTGGTGGTGCTGGTGCCGGGCAGTCCGGAGGTGGTCTTCTGCGGGGACCTGGTGGAGGAGTCCGGCCAGCCGCAGGCCGGGCCGGACGCGCTCCCCGGGCACTGGCCGGACGCCCTGGACCGGCTGCTCGCGCTGGGCGGCGAGGACGCCCGGTACGTGCCCGGTCACGGGGCGGTGGTGGACGCGGAGTTCGTGCGGGCCCAGCGGGACGCGCTGGCGGCGCGGTTCGGCGTGTCGCGCTGATCGCGTCGGTGGCGTTCCTCGTATCGTCGGCGGAATGCGCCAGTACTCCGCCGATCTCACTCCCCCGTGGAAGAAGCCGCAGCCCGTTCCCGAGGTCCCCGCCGATCCCGGACTCGTCGTCGAGGAACCCGGCACCGGGTTCTGCGGCGCGGTGACCGGCTGCGAGGCGGGCACGGTGACGCTGGAGGACCGCTTCGGCAAGCGCCGGGTGTTCCCGCTGGAGCCGCGCGGGTTCCTGCTGGAGGGCCGGGTGGTGACGCTGGTCAGGCCGTCGTCGCCGGGTCCGGTACGGCCGTCCCGTACGGCGTCCGGTTCGGTCGCCGTGCCCGGCGCGCGAGCACGGGTGGCGCGGGCCGGGCGGATCTACGTCGAGGGCCGGCACGACGCCGAGCTGGTCGAGAAGGTGTGGGGCGACGACCTGCGCGTGGAGGGTGTGGTCGTGGAGTACCTGGGGGGCGTGGACGACCTGCCGTCGATCGTCGACGACTTCGCGCCGGGCCCGGACGCCCGGCTGGGGGTGCTGGTGGACCACCTGGTGCCGAGGTCGAAGGAGTGGCGCATCGCCGAGTCGGTGACCAGCGAACACGCGCTGGTGGTCGGCCACCCCTACATCGACATCTGGGAGGCCGTGAAGCCGGCCGCGCTGGGCATCCCCGGCTGGCCCCGGGTGGAACGCGGTCAGGACTGGAAGACCGGGGTGTGCCGGGCGCTGGGCTGGCCGGACGAGAACACCGGGGCGGTGTGGCAGGCGATCCTGGCCCGGGTGGGGTCGTACCGGGACCTGGAGCCGGAGCTGCTGGGGCGGGTGGAGGAGCTGATCGACTTCGTCACGGGCGGTGATGTGGCTTGACGCCCTTGTAGGTGCCGAACAGGGTGGTGTCCAGTTCAACGCCCAACTGTTCCAGCGGCAGCGGCGTCCCGAACCTGGTGATCCGCTGCACCTGATAGTCGGCTCCCTCGCCTCGTCCGACCGGTTCCGAGTACAGCACGCACTGGGCCATGATGGGGTCGATGATCAGGTACGCGGGCACTTCACCGGCAGCGTAGATCAGACGCTTGACGCCATAGTCCCGGTCCACGCTGGTCTTCGAGACCACTTCCACGGCCAACGTGATCACTTGGGACGGTAGAAGACGACCCGATGCCGGGCCGACGCCAACCTCCATGACCACCAGATCGGGCACGGGCTCGCTGGCCTCGTCAACGACATCGACGTCCTGAGTCTGAAGCCGCTCCCAGCGCCGGTGCGGGATTTGGTCCATCAGGGAAGTGACGATCCGGTTGTGCACCAGATCAGGGCCGGCCATCATCACGATTTCCCCCCGGAGCAACTCGACCTTGAGCCCCTCGGGAGGCTCGAACCCCGCGAAGAACTCCGCGACTCCACGTTCGTCCACAGCTGTCATCTCCGTGGCCCTCCACATCCGCCGCGCCCTTTTGGCGGCAGCCTACGAACCAGGTTAGGGGCCGAACTGGCATTCCGACGTGATTCACCCACCCGAGTGATCAGTCCACCAAGTCCCTGACCACCCCGTCCGCCAGCAGCCGCCCGCGCAGGGTGAGCACCGCGCGGCCCGCGTCGTACGGCCCCGCCTGGAGCAGTCCCTCCGACAGCGCCCGGCGGGCGGCCGCGAGGCCCTCCGGTCGCAGGAGGGAAAGCGGGACGCCCTCGCGCAGCCGCAGTTCCAGCAGGACCCGCTCGACGCGGCGGTCCTCGTCGGTGAGGAGTTCCCGCCCGGCGCCCGGGGAACGGCCCGCCGCCAGCGCTCCCGCGTACGCGCCGGGGTGCTTGACGTTCCACCAGCGCACGCCGCCCACGTGGGAGTGGGCGCCGGGGCCCGCGCCCCACCAGTCGGCGCCCCGCCAGTACAGCTCGTTGTGCAGGCAGCGGGCGGCGTCGGAGGTGGCCCAGTTGGACACCTCGTACCAGTCGAAGCCGGCCGCGGCGAGGGTCTCCTCGGCGATCAGGTACCGGTCGGCGTGCACGTCGTCGTCGGTCGTCGGGACCTCGCCGCGGCGGATCCGGCGGGCCAGCTGGGTGCCCTCCTCGACGATCAGCGCGTACGCGGAGACGTGGTCGGGGCCGGCGCCGAGCGCGGCGTCCAGGGAGGCCCGCCAGTCGTCGTCGGACTCGCCGGGGGTGCCGTAGATCAGGTCGAGGTTGACGTGCTCGAAGCCGGCCGCGCGGGCCTCGGCGACACAGGCCTCGGGGCGGCCCGGGGTGTGGGTGCGGTCTAGGATCTTCAGTACGTGCTGTCTGGCGCTCTGCATGCCGAAGGAGATCCGGTTGAAGCCGCCCTCGCGGAGGGTGGCCAGGTACGCCGGGTCGACGGACTCCGGGTTGGCCTCGGTGGTGATCTCCGCGTCCGGCGCGAGACCGAACTCGTCGCGGATCGCGTCCAGCATCCGTACCAGGTCGGCGGCGGCCAGCAGGGTGGGGGTGCCGCCGCCGACGAAGACCGTGCGGACCTCGCGGGGGTCGTCGCCGAGCACCTTGCGGGCGAGGCGGACCTCGTCGGTGAGGGTGTCGGCGTAGTTGTCGCGGGAGGCGAGGACGCCGCCGGTGCCGCGCAGCTCGGTGGCGGTGTAGGTGTTGAAGTCGCAGTAGCCGCAGCGGGTCGCGCAGTACGGCACGTGCAGGTAGAAGCCGAGGGGGCGGTGCGCGGCCCCGGCGAACGCGGACGCGGGCAGCGCACCGTCGGCGGGGACGGGCTCGCCGTCGGGAAGTGCGGAGGGCATGGGCTCCATTGTCCCGCACCGGGCGGGGTGCCCGGCCGGGCCAGGGCGCCCTAGGCGGTACGGCGGGTGTGCCGCAGCTCGCCGAGGCGGTCCAGGAGGAGGTACGCGAGGGCGATGGTGAGCGCGGTGACGCCGTACTCGGTGACCGTGCCGGCCGTCCGGCCGTCCGTGAAGATCGCGTAGAAGTCGTGGAGCAGCAGGGCGGCGTAGCCGGCGATCCCGCAGCACCCCGCCCGCCGCCCGGCCTTCCGCCGCCGTTCCCCGCGCGCGACCCGCGCCGCCGCACCGGGGCGCGGCTCGGCCGGCAGCAGGCCGAGCCGTACGGCGGTGGCGAGCAGGTCGTCCACCTCCGCGACCGGGTCGGGGAGCTGCTCGTGGTCGAACTGCGGCAGCGCGCTGCGGCCGCCGTCGGTGCGGTACAGGTGCGCCGAGCGGGCCGAACTGCCCTTCATCGGGCCCTCCGCCCGGATGGTGTGGATCTCCGACCAGGCCCAGGTGCGGGTGCGCAGCGGGCCGGGCACGGTGATGCCGGTGGCGGTGACGGTGGTGTGGGCGCGCCAGTTGAGGAGCGCCACCGTGGTGAGGAAGAGCGCGAACAGCACGGCGTGGGGGAGCGACCCGGAGCTCGTGGCGGCGTCCTCGCCCGCCATCAGCACGGCCAGCGAGCCGGACCCGAGGGTCACCCAGGTCATCAGGGGCGTGCGCAGCCGGCGGTACTCCCGGTCGATGCCGGCTCTGTCCGTGCTGTCCGTGCTGTCCGTGCTGTCCGGCATGGCGGCTCCCCCGCTCGGCGCGGCCCGGATCGTAGCGTCCGCCGCTGTGAACGGGGTATGGCGATCACTCCGCCTGGAGGACCAGCAGTGCCAGGTCGTCCTCCGGCGGGCCGTCGCCGAACTCGTGCACCAGGCGTCTGACCCGCTCGGCGATCAGCTGGGCGTCCAGGCCCGCGCACCCGGCGAGCGCGGCGGCGAGGCCGTCCTCGTCGTCGAACTGGCGGGAGCCGTTGCGCCGCTCGGTGACGCCGTCCGTGACGCACAGCAGGCTGTCGCCGGCGCACAGGTCGAAGTCCTCGCTGACGTACGTCTCGTCCTCCACGACCCCGAGCAGCATCTGCGGCTCGGCGACCGCGCGGACGGCGCCGTCGGGGGCCAGCAGCAGCGGCAGCGGGTGTCCGGCGGAGGCGAGGGTGCAGTGCACTCCGCCGTGGAACGGGACCAGTTCGCCGTAGAGGAGGGACAGGAAGCGGGTCTGCGGGCCCTCGCCCGGGCCGATCGGCCGGCCCCCGGCCGCCACCAGTGCCCGCGCCGCGGCGTCCGCGGCCTCGATGGCGTCGTCCAGGAGGAGCTGGTTGAGGCGGTCCAGGACACCGGCGACGCCGTACCCCTCGCGGGCCAGCAGCCGCAGCCAGGGCCGGGCCAGGCCGATGACCACGGCGGCCTCCGGCCCCTTGCCCTGGACGTCGCCGACGGCGAAGCACCAGCGGCCGTCGCCGGCCGGGAAGAGGTCGTAGAAGTCGCCGCTGGGGCCGCCCTTGTCCCGGGGTTCGTAGACCAGGGCGCTGCGCATCCCGGGGATCTCGGCGACGGCGCCGGGCAGCAGGCCGCGCTGGAGGACGGCGCTGATGGTGGCCTGCCGGGCGTACTGGCGGGCGGTGCCGATGGCGAGCGCGACGCGGCGGCCGAGATCCTCGACCAGGCCGGTGATCTCGTCGGGGAAGCGCACGGTGCCGGCCCGGCCGATGACCAGGGTGCCCAGCGGCCGACCGCCCGCGACGAGCCGGTAGGCCAGCGCCGCGCCCCAGGTGCCGCGCGGGCCGAGCGCGTCGCCCGGCCAGGGGTGGACGACCGGCCCGGACCGCCACGGGTCGGGCGGGCGCGGCGGGTCCTTCTCCAGGGCCTGCCGCAACTCCTCGATGCGGTTCTCGCTGCCGTGCCAGACCCGGGCCAGCCGGACGCCGACCGAGGTGACGCCGTCGCCCCAGTCGGCGCGGCCCAGCGACTCGTCCTCCAGCCAGACCGCGCACCAGTCGGCGAGCCGGGGCACGACGAGCTGACCGGCCAGGGAAGCGATCTTGTCCTCGTCGAGCTGCCCGGCCAGCAGGTCGGACGCCTCGGCGAGGAAGGACAGCGCGCCACGCCCCAGCCACTGCCGGTCCCGGACGGCCCGCCGGCCGGCACCGGCACCTTCCGTGTCCTGGGCCCGTACGGCCTCCTGTGTCCGTACGGCCTCCTGTGCCCGTTCGGCCTCCTGTACCCGCTTCGTGTCGTCCTGAGCCCGCTCCGTGTCCTGGGCCCGCTCAGTCCCTTCGGCCCGCTCCGTCCCCTCTGCCCGGCCGGTTTCGGGTGTGGCCTCTGCCCGGCCGATCTCGGGCGTGGCCTCCGTCCGGTCGTCCTCCCCCGCGCCGCGCCGCTCCGTCGGGGTGCCGCCGGCGACCCGTCGCACCCACTGTTTCGCCGAGTCCCACGGCCCCCTCGGCTCCCGGTCCACGGCCGCGGCCGTGAGCGCCGGCCCCGCGCCCGCGCTCACGCTCACGCTCACGCTCGCACCGAGGATCTCCGCGACCCGCAGGCCCCGTTCCAGGGCGCGGTCCTCGGCGTACGCCTCGATCCGCTCGGCGACGGCGACCGCGTCGCCGTCCGGGGGCAGCCGGGCCCAGACGGTCTTGACGCCGGTGCGGTACGTGATCCCCCAGGCCTCGGAGAGCGCGGCGACGAGCCGCAGCCCGCGGCCGTACTCGGGTGTCTCGGACGAGGACTCCGCGTCGGTGCTGCGGGGCGCGCGGGCGGGGTGGCGGTCGGAGATCTCGACGACGAGCGTGCCCGTCGGCTCCAGCCGGAAGGCCACCCCGACGTCGGTGCCGGCGTGCACCACGGCGTTGGTGGCCAGTTCGCTGATGACCAGCAGCGCGTCGTCGGCGTGCCGGTCGGTCAGGTACTCGGTGCCGGGCAGGGCCGCCTCGGTCCAGTCGGTGAGCGCCACCCGTACCAGCGCGCGGGCCGCGCCCGGCGCGAGGGACGTGCCGGGCAGGTCGGCGCAGACCTGCGCGGACGTCTCCGACGGGTGCGCGGACCCCCCGGTGGCACGGGAGGCGGTCTCCCGTTGCGTCGGAATGGCCCCCATGTACAGCTCCCCGGGCAGTTCGTACGAATACGCCGCAGTCGATGCCGACAGAGTGACAGACTGACCCCGCTCATAAGCGTCGAGTCACCGAAGTGGGCCGCCATGAGTGAGAACCGTGCTACATATGTGCGCTCCACTGCGCGCCCCGGTGTGCGCCCCGAAGGATTAGAGGAACCGGTGGACGACCGGGTCCGGGTCTCCGAGCTGCGCCCCCTGCTCGCCGCCATGATCGCCACCCGGGACGGCAGTGTCACCGAGGTCGCGGAGCCGGGCCACGGGATCGTCGCGGAGCTGATCGCGGTCCACAACCAGATCATGGCCCGGAACCTGCACTTCAACACCGAGGTACGGCGGGTCGGACGGGAACTGGTGCGGCACGGCCGGCTGGACGAGCGGCTGTCGGCCAGCCCGGGGCAGGGCTGCTGGGCGTCCCGGGTGAGCGACGTCAACCAGTTGCTGGACGCCCTGGTGGCCCCGGCGGCCAACGCCACCCGGGTGCTGGACGCGGTGGCCGGCGGTGATCTGACCCAGCGGGTCGATCTGCACGACGGCACCCGGCAGCTGCGCGGCGACCTGCGGCATCTGGGCCGGGCCGTCAACACGATGGTGGACCAGTTGTCGCTGTTCACCGGCGAGGTGACGCGGGTGGCCCGCGAGGTCGGCACCGAGGGGCGACTCGGCGGCCGGGCCAAGGTGCGGGGGCTGTCGGGCAGTTGGCGGGATGTGACCGAGGCCGTCAACACGATGGCGTCCCGGCTGACCGCGCAGGTGCGGGACATCGCGGCGGTGACCACGGCGGTGGCCCGCGGCGACCTGACCCGCACGGTGACGGTCGAGGCGACCGGCGAGCTGCTGGAGCTGAAGCTGACCGTCAACACCATGGTCGACCAGCTGTCCGCCTTCGCCGACGAAGTGACCCGGGTCGCCCGCGAGGTCGGCACCAAGGGGCAACTGGGCGGTCAGGCGCAGGTCAGAGGGGTCTCCGGGGTCTGGAAGGACCTCACCGACAACGTCAACTTCATGGCGTCCAACCTCACTTCCCAGGTACGGAACATCGCGCAGGTGACGACCGCCGTCGCCAACGGCGACCTGAGCCAGAAGATCACGGTCGACGCGCAGGGCGAGATCCTGGAGCTGAAGTCGACCATCAACACCATGGTCGACCAGCTCTCCGCCTTCGCCGACGAGGTGACCCGGGTCGCCCGCGAGGTCGGCACGGAAGGCAACCTCGGCGGCCGGGCGCAGGTCAGAGGGGTGTCCGGGGTCTGGAAAGACCTCACCGACAACGTCAACTTCATGGCCGACAACCTCACCTCCCAGGTCCGCAACATCGCCGCCGTGTCCACGGCGGTCGCGCAGGGCGACCTCGGCAAGAAGATCACCGTGGAGGCGAAGGGCGAGATCCTGGAGCTGAAGTCGACCATCAACACCATGGTCGACCAGCTCTCCGCCTTCGCCGACGAAGTGACCCGGGTCGCCCGCGAGGTCGGCACGGAAGGCAACCTCGGCGGGCAGGCGCAGGTCAGAGGGGTGTCGGGGGTCTGGAAAGACCTCACCGACAACGTCAACTTCATGGCGCTGAATCTCACCTCGCAGGTGCGCAACATCGCGCAGGTGACGACGGCCGTCGCCAACGGGGACCTGTCGAAGAAGATCACGGTCGACGCCCGCGGTGAGATCCTGGAGCTGAAGGACACCGTCAACACGATGGTGGAGCAGCTGCGGGCGTTCGCCGACGAGGTGACCCGGGTGGCCCGCGAGGTGGGCACCGACGGGCGGCTCGGCGGGCGGGCCCAGGTGCGGGGCGCGTCGGGGGTGTGGCGGGACCTCACCGACAACGTCAACTTCATGGCCGACAACCTCACCTCCCAGGTCCGCAACATCGCCCAGGTGGCGACCGCCGTGGCGCAGGGCGACCTGTCCCGGAAGATCGACGTGGACGCGCGCGGCGAGATCCTGGAGCTGAAGACGACCATCAACACGATGGTGGACACGCTGTCGTCGTTCTCCTCCGAGGTGACCCGGGTGGCCCGGGAGGTCGGCAGCGAGGGGCAGCTCGGCGGACAGGCCCGGGTGGAGGGCGTGTACGGCACCTGGAAGCGGCTGACGACCAACGTGAACGAACTGGCGTCCAACCTGACCACCCAGGTCCGCGCGATCGCCGAGGTCGCCTCGGCGGTGGCGCAGGGCGACATGTCCCGGTCGATCACGGTGGAGACCCGGGGCGAGGTCGCGGAGCTGAAGGACAACATCAACCTGATGGTGGCCAACCTGCGCGAGACCACCCGCGCCAAGGACTGGCTGGAGTCGAACCTGGCCCGGCTCGCCTCGCTGATGCAGGGCCACCGGGACCTGATGGAGGTCGCGGACCTGATCCTGCGCGAGCTGACACCGCTGGTGAACGCCCAGTACGGGGCGTTCTACCTGGCCGACCCGGAGGAGGTCAGCGCGGCGCTGCGGACGACCGTACCGGCCAAGGGGCTGGCGTTCGTCGCCGGGTACGGGGCGGCGCAGGGGGCGACCGTGGAGACCGGGGCGCTGCCGGTGCACGGGCTGGTGGCGCAGGCGGCCCGGGAGAAGAAGCGGATCCTGGTGGAGGGCGCGCCGCCCGACTACATCAAGATCAACAGCGGGCTCGGGGAGGCCGCGCCGACCACCATCGTGATCATTCCGATCCTGTTCGAGGACGAACTGCTCGGTGTGGTCGAACTGGCCTCCTTCTCCCGCTTCTCCGACGTCCATCTGGCCTTCTTCGACCAGTTCGTCAACACGATCGGTGTGGCGATCAACACGATCATCGCCAACTCCCGCACCGAGTCCCTGCTCGGCGAGTCCCAGCGGCTGGCCATGCAGCTCCAGGAGCGCTCCGACGAACTCCAGAAGCAGCAGGCGGAGCTGCGCCGCTCCAACGCCGAACTGGGCGAGAAGGCCGCCCTGCTGGCCACCAGCTCCCAGTACAAGTCGGAGTTCCTGGCCAACATGTCGCACGAGCTGCGCACCCCGCTGAACTCGCTGCTGATCCTGGCCCGGCTGCTCTCCGACAACCCGGACGGCCATCTGTCCGAGCAGGAGGTGCAGTTCGCGACGACGATCCACCGCTCCGGCTCCGACCTGCTCCAGCTGATCAACGACATCCTGGACCTGTCGAAGATCGAGGCCGGCCGGATGGACGTACGGCCCAAGCGGCTGCCGCTGATCAAGCTGCTCGACTACGTGCACGCCACGTTCCGCCCGCTCACCCTGGACCGGCGGCTCGCCTTCGAGGTGGCGGTCGGCGAGGACGTACCGCGCGAGATGCACTCGGACGAGCAGCGGCTGCAGCAGATCCTGCGCAACCTGCTCTCCAACGCGATCAAGTTCACCGCGGCCGGCAAGGTCGAGCTGCGGGTGGCCCGGACGGCCGACGTCGACACGCACCGGATCGCGGACGCCGGCGAGGTGATCGCCTTCACCGTCTCGGACACCGGCATAGGCATCGCGCCGGAGAAACTCCCGGTGATCTTCGAGGCGTTCCAGCAGGCCGACGGCACCACCAACCGCAAGTACGGCGGCACCGGCCTCGGGCTGTCCATCAGCCGGGAGATAGCGCGGCTGCTCGGCGGCCGGATCGTCGCCGAGAGCGAACCGGGCCGGGGCTCGACCTTCACCCTGTACGTCCCGGTCGTCACCCCCGGACACCCGGCCACCGACGCCGCCGCCGGCACCACCGCGGCCCCCGCCGACCGCACCGACCGCGCCGCGGCACTGTCGCGGCGGCACCTCCCCGAGGGTGCCGCCACGGCCGTCGAGCCGCTCCCGGCCGGACCGGAGGCGGACGACAGCTGGCCGGCGCCGGCCAAACTGGAGACCTGGACCTCGGGCCGGGCGGGCCGGGTGCTGGCCGGGCGGCGGGTACTGATCGTGGACGACGACATCCGCAACGTCTTCGCCCTCACCCACGTCCTGGGCCGGGTCGGCATGCCCGTGCTGTACGCGGAGAACGGCCGGGAGGGCATGGAGGCCCTGGACCGGCATCCCGATGTCGCCCTGGTCCTGATGGACATCATGATGCCCGAGATGGACGGGTACGAGACGATAGCCGCCATCCGCCGCACCCCGCGCTGGGCCGCGCTGCCGATCGTGGCGCTCACCGCGAAGGCGATGCCCGGCGACCGGGAGAAGTCCATCGGCCGCGGCGCCAACGACTACGTCCCCAAGCCGGTCGACGTCGACCAGTTGCTCACCGTCGTCTGCGCCCTGCTGGACCCCGAGGGCGCGGACGGCGCCGCACACCGGACAGAACCTAGTGAGGTCCAGTCACCATGAGCGCCGAGGCAACGACCGACGAACGCGCCGGAATCCTCCTGGTCGACGACATGGAGGACAACCTGATCGCCCTGGAGGCCGTCCTGGGGTCCCTCAACGAACCCCTGGTGCGGGCCCGGTCCGGCGAGGAGGCGATGAAGGCGCTGCTGCGCCGCCGGTTCGCGCTGATCCTGCTCGACGTCCGGATGCCGGGCATGGACGGCTTCGAGACGGCCGCCAACATCAAACGGCTCGACCAGACGAAAGACGTCCCGATCATCTTCCTGACCGGCACCGAGGACGACTCCGGCTACGCGTTCCGCGGCTACGCCACCGGGGCCGCCGACTATCTCGCCAAGCCCTTCGACCCCTGGGTGCTGCGCGCCAAGGTCAGCGTCTTCCTCGACCTGCACCGCAAGAACCGGCAGCTGGAACGGATGCTCGCGCGCGAACGCACCGGCTACGAGGCGCTCGAGGCCCGGCTGGCCGAACTGGAGGCCCACCTGGACGGGGACACCCCGCCGGACGTACCGGAACTGCGCCGGCACCTGCGGGCACTGCGGCACCTGATAGGACGGGGCGGACACCGGCCGTGAGACCGCCGGTGCGGGGACGGCCGAGTCCCCGCACCGGGCTTGTCTCAGGCCGCACGTCCATCAGGCCGCGCGTCCCATCAAGCCGCGCGTCCCGTCTCAGGCCGCGCGTCCCGTCTCAGGCCTCGCGGGTCCCGCCTCATGGCGCACGGGTCCCGCCTCATGGCGCACGGGTCCCGCCTCATGCCGCACGGGTCCCGCCTCATGCCGCACGGGTCCCGTCTCAGGCCTCGCGGGTCCCGCCTCATGCCGCACGGGTCCCGTCCCAGGCCTCACGCGTCCCGCCTCAGGCCTCGCGGGTCCCGTCCCAGGCCTCGCGCGTCCCGTCTCAGGCCTCGCGAGTCCCCGCGTACATCTCCTCGATCAGGTTCTTGTACTCCCGCTCCACCACCGGCCGCTTCAGCTTCAGGCTCGGGGTGATCTCCCCGTGCTCGATGTCGAGGTCGCGCGGCAGCAGCCGGAACTTCTTGATGGTCTGCCAGCGCTGGAGACCCTGGTTGAGCTGATCCACGTAGCCCTCGACCATGGCGACCGTCGCCGGGGCCGCGACGACCTCCGCGTACGCCTTGCCCGCCAGCCCGTTCTCCTTCGCCCACTCCATGAGCGCGGGCTCGTCGAGGGCGATCAGGGCGGTGCAGAAGTTCCGGTCGGCGCCGTGCACGAGGATGTTGGAGACGTACGGGCACACCGCCTTGAACTGGCCCTCGACCTCGGCGGGCGCGATGTACTTGCCGCCGGAGGTCTTGATCAGGTCCTTCTTGCGGTCGGTGATCCGCAGATAGCCGTCGGGCGAGAGCTCACCGATGTCGCCGGTGTGGAACCAGCCGTCCGGCTCAAGGACCTCGGCGGTCTTCTCGGGCAGCTTGTGGTAGCCCTGCATGATGCCGGGGCCGCGCAGCAGGATCTCCCCGTCGTCCGCGATCCGCACCTCGGTGCCGGGCAGCGGCTTGCCGACCGTGCCGGTGCGGTACGCCTCGCCGGGGTTGACGAAGGAGGCGGCGGAGGACTCGGTGAGGCCGTAGCCCTCCAGAATGTGCACGCCGGCGCCGGAGAAGAAGTAGCCGATGTCGGGCGCGAGGGCGGCGCTGCCGGAGACGCAGGCACGCAGGTTGCCGCCGAACGCCTCGCGGATCTTGGCGTAGACGAGACCGTCGGCCACCTTGTGCTTGGCGCTGAGGCCGAAGGGGGCGCTCGCGGTGCCGGTGCGGCGGAAGTTGTCCTGGGTGACCTTGGCGTACTCGCGGGCGACCTCGGCGGCCCACTGGAAGATCTTGTACTTGGCGGCGCCGCCGGCCTTCGCCTTGGCCGCGACCCCGTTGTAGACCTTCTCGAAGATGCGCGGCACGGCCGCCATGTACGTCGGCCGCACCACCGGCAGATTCTCGATGATCTTGTCGACCCGGCCGTCGACGGCGGTCACGTGCCCGGCCTCGATCTGCCCGGAGGTGAGCACCTTGCCGAAGACGTGGGCGAGCGGCAGCCACAGGTACTGCACGTCCTCGCCGCTGATCAGCCCGGTCGCGGTGGTCGCCTTGGCCATGTACGACCAGCAGTCGTGCGGCAGCCGCACACCCTTGGGGCGGCCGGTGGTGCCGGAGGTGTAGATCAGGGTGGCGAGCTGGTCCTTGGTGAGCGCGCCGACCCGCTTCGTGATCAGGTCCGGGTCCTTCTCCAGCCGGGCCGCGCCCCGGCGCTCCAGCTCGTCCAGGGTGAGGATCCAGTCCTCGGCGGTGTCCGCGCCGGCCGGGTCGATCACCACGGCGTGGGTCAGGTCGGGCAGCTCGCCGTGCTTCTCCCGCGCCTTGGCGAGCTGGGCGGCGTCCTCCGCGATCAGCACCCGGCTCTCGGAGTCGGCCAGGATGTACGCCGATTCGTCGGCGTTGGTCTGCGGATAGACGGTGGTGGTCGCCGCCCCGGCGCACATGATGCCGAGGTCGACGAGGATCCACTCCAGCCGGGTGGCCGACGCCAGCGCCACCCGCTGCTCCGGCTCCACCCCCAGCTCGATCAGACCGGCCGCGATGGCGTGCACCCGCTCGGCGGCCTGGGCCCAGGTCAGCGACTTCCAGTCGTCCGGTCCCACGCCCGAGGCGGGCGGTACGGGGTAGCGGTAGGCCTCGGCGTCCGGCGTGGCCGCCACGCGCTCCAGGAAGAGCCCCGCCACGGACGGCGGACGGTTCTCGATCAGTGTCTGTGTGTCGCTCACGACATCCTCCGGGCCCGCGACGGTGCGGCTGGCTCTCTGCGGCTGGCTTCACGGCTGCTTCTCGCTCGCGAGCCGTTGTTAACTCGCGAGTAACTATCGAGCAGGGATCAGAGTAAGGCCCGACCGGCTGGTATGTAAGGGCCCGCACCCTGTCATTTCCTTCAGACAACGGTCACACACATACACAAAGGCCCGTCGCACTTTCGTGCGACGGGCCCCTTGTGTCCGTTTCCGCGGTTACTTCTTGCCCTTGCCCGATCCCGCGCTGTCATCGCTGGAGAGGACGGCGATGAAGGCCTCCTGGGGAACCTCCACGGAACCCACCATCTTCATCCGCTTCTTGCCTTCCTTCTGCTTCTCCAGCAGCTTCCGCTTGCGGGAGATGTCACCGCCGTAGCACTTGGCGAGGACGTCCTTGCGGATGGCGCGGATGGTCTCGCGGGCGATGACCCGGGAGCCGATGGCCGCCTGGATCGGCACCTCGAAGGCCTGCCGCGGGATCAGCTCGCGCAGCTTGGCGACGAGCCGCACGCCGTACGCGTACGCCGCGTCCTTGTGAGTGACCGCCGAGAAGGCGTCCACCTTGTCGCCGTGCAGCAGGATGTCGACCTTGACCAGGGAGGACGTCTGCTCACCGGTGGGCTCGTAGTCCAGCGAGGCGTAGCCGCGGGTCTTGGACTTCAGCTGGTCGAAGAAGTCGAAGACGATCTCCGCGAGGGGCAGGGTGTAGCGGATCTCGACGCGGTCCTCGGAGAGGTAGTCCATGCCGAGCAGGGTGCCGCGCCGGGTCTGGCACAGCTCCATGATCGAGCCGATGAACTCGGTCGGCGCGAGGATCGTGGCCCGCACGACCGGCTCGTAGACCTCGTTGATCTTCCCCTCGGGGAACTCGCTCGGGTTGGTGACGGTGTGCTCGGTGCCGTCCTCCATGACCACCCGGTAGACCACGTTCGGCGCGGTCGCGATCAGGTCGAGGCCGAACTCGCGCTCCAGCCGCTCCCGGATCACGTCCAGGTGCAGCAGGCCGAGGAAACCGACGCGGAAGCCGAAGCCGAGGGCGGCGGACGTCTCCGGCTCGTAGACCAGGGCGGCGTCGTTGAGCTGGAGCTTGTCCAGCGCCTCGCGCAGCTCCGGGTAGTCCGACCCGTCCAGCGGATACAGCCCGGAGAACACCATCGGCTTCGGGTCCTTGTACCCGCCGAGCGCGTCCGTGGCGCCCTTGTGCTGGCTGGTGACGGTGTCACCGACCTTGGACTGGCGGACGTCCTTCACGCCGGTGATGAGATAGCCCACCTCGCCGACGCCGAGGCCGTCGGCGCCGAGCATCTCGGGCGAGTTGGTGCCGATCTCCAGCAGCTCGTGGGTGGCGTTCGTGGACATCATCCGGATCCGCTCACGCTTGCTGAGCCGGCCGTCGATGACCCGGACGTACGTCACGACGCCCCGGTAGGAGTCGTAGACCGAGTCGAAGATCATCGCGCGGGCGGGGGCGTCGGCGACGCCGACCGGGGCGGGGATCTCGGCGACCACCTTGTCGAGCAGCGCCTCGACCCCGAGCCCGGTCTTCGCGGAGACCTTCAGCACGTCGGCGGGGTCGCAGCCGACCAGGTTGGCCAGCTCCTCGGCGAACTTCTCGGGCTGCGCGGCCGGCAGGTCGATCTTGTTCAGTACGGGGATGATCGTGAGGTCGTTCTCCATCGCCAGGTAGAGGTTGGCGAGGGTCTGGGCCTCGATGCCCTGGGCGGCGTCGACCAGCAGGATCGTCCCCTCGCAGGCGGCGAGCGACCTGGACACCTCGTAGGTGAAGTCGACGTGCCCCGGGGTGTCGATCATGTTGAGGATGTGCGTGTCGTTCTTGTCGTGGGTGGGAGCCCACGGCAGACGCACCGCCTGAGACTTGATCGTGATGCCGCGCTCGCGCTCGATGTCCATGCGGTCGAGGTACTGGGCGCGCATCTGCCGCTGCTCGACCACACCGGTCAGCTGGAGCATCCGGTCGGCGAGCGTGGACTTGCCGTGGTCGATGTGCGCGATGATGCAGAAGTTGCGGATCAGCGCCGGGTCGGTACGGCTCGGCTCGGGCACATGGCTGGGGATCGCGGGCACGCAGGGTCCTGATTCTTGAGGCGTCCGCAGTGTCTGCGGTCTCGGGTCGGATCGATACGTAGCTTCCATCGTCCCACGGGCGGGGACCGCGGGGCGGTCTGGGAGGGGTCGGGGGCGGGTTTGGGGACGTGGCCGGGCCGCTGGTAGTGTGGGGAGCTGTGTCTCTTGCCCTCTCAGCGCGAGACACGACTTCTGGAAAATCACCGGCACGGGACCTTCGGGCCCCGTACCTGAACCTGTAGAGGCTCATTCGTGGCGAACATCAAGTCCCAGATCAAGCGGATCAAGACCAACGAGAAGGCCCGGCTGCGCAACAAGGCCGTCAAGTCCTCCCTGAAGACCGCGATCCGCAAGGCCCGCGAGGCCGCTGCCGCGGGTGACGTCGAGAAGGCCACCGAGTACCAGCGCGTCGCCGCGCGTCAGCTCGACAAGGCCGTCTCCAAGGGCGTCATCCACAAGAACCAGGCCGCCAACAAGAAGTCGGCGCTGGCGCAGAAGGTCGCCGCCGTCAAGGGCTGAACCCTTTATCTGGTCTGATATCTGGTCTGACCGCCGGAAGGACCCAGAGCGGGCCCTCTCTCATCCGCTCCCGCCCGGCACCCCGAGCCCACACGCGGCCTGCGTTCGCCACGCGGGTGTGGGCTCACCCTGAAGCGTGACCCGAGGCCCCGCCCGTTCTGGTTTCCAGTCGGGCGGGGTTTTGGTGTGTCTGCGGGGCTCTGTCGGGGGGCGGCGCCCTGCGCCGAAAACTCGCCCCGGCGGAACCTACCGCCCCCGCGACCGCGCCGCCCGCGCGATCACCACGACCGCCTTCTCCAACGCGTATCCGGCGTCGTCCCCCCCGCCCTTGACCCCCGCGTCCGCGTCGGCCACCGCCCGCAGCGCCACCGCCACTCCGTCCGGCGTCCACCCGCGCATCTGCTGCCGCACCCGGTCGATCTTCCACGGCGGCATGCCCAGCTCCCGGGCGAGGTCCGCCGGGCGCCCGCCCCGCGCCGAGGACAGCTTCCCGATCGCCCGCACCCCTTGCGCCAGCGCACTGGTGATCAGCACCGGCGCCACCCCCGTGGCCAGCGACCACCGCAGCGCCTCCAGCGCCTCCGCGGTCCGTCCCTCCACCGCCCGGTCCGCGACCGTGAAGCTGGACGCCTCGGCCCGCCCGGTGTAATAGCGCCCGACGACCGCCTCGTCGATGGTCCCCTCGACGTCCGCGACCAGCTGGGACACCGCCGACGCCAGCTCCCGCAGATCGCTCCCGATCGCGTCCACCAGCGCCTGGCACGCCTCGGGCGTCGCCGACCGCCCGGTGGTACGGAACTCACCGCGCACGAAGGCCAGCCGGTCCGCCGGCTTCGTCATCTTCGGGCACGCCACCTCCCGCGCCCCGGCCTTGCGCGCCGCGTCCAGCAACCCCTTGCCCTTGGCCCCGCCCGCGTGCAGCAGGACCAGGGTGATCTCCTCCACCGGCGCGCCGAGATAGCCCTTGACGTCCTTGACCGTGTCGGCGGACAGGTCCTGCGCGTTGCGGACGACCACGACCTTGCGCTCGGCGAAGAGCGACGGACTGGTCAGCTCGGCGAGCGTGCCGGGCTGCAACTGGTCCGAAGCGAGATCGCGTACGTCCGTGTCGGCGTCGGCGGCCTTCGCGGCGGCCACCACCTCCCGCACGGCACGGTCGAGCAGCAGGTCCTCCTGGCCCACGGCAAGCGTCACGGGGGCGAGAGGGTCGTCGTTCGCAGTCTTCCTGGCCATCGCGACAAGCATCGCACGCGGCACTGACAACGCGTCCGCCGCGACCGTCCGTACCGGACGGCTACGGCTCCTCCCGCCAGCCGTCCCACTGAGCGGCGAACTCGTCCAGCTCCCCGGCGTCCAGCCGGCGCTGCTCGTCCCGCAGGACGACGAGCCACTGGGCGTCCTCGGCGTCGTCCTCCCCGGCCAGCGCGTCCCGGACGAGCCGCGGTTCCTCGGTGATGCCGAACCGCTCCCCGAGCGCCTCCGCCGCCTCCTCGGCCGCGTCCCGGTCGGGCAGCACCAGCACATGTCTCACGTCACTCACGCCGGACATTGTCCGACACCGGCCGGCTGTCCGGCCGCCGGGCCGCCCGGCCACCCCGACCGCCGGGCCGCAGGGTCAGCCCTTGGGGACGATCTGTATGTCGAGGTCGATGACGATGCTCGGTCCGACCACGGCGATGCCGCGGGCCAGCATCGTCTGCCAGCTCACCGTGAAGTCGTCGCGGTGCAGTTCCGTGCTGGCCCGGCAGGCCGCCCGCGTCTCGCCCTCCATGCCGTTGCCCAGCCCGAGGTACTCGGCGTCCAGGGTGACCGTCCGGGTCACACCGTGCAGCGACAGTCCACCGGTGACCGCCCACCGGTTCCCGCCCCGGTGCGCGAACCGGTCGCTGTAGAACTCCAGCGTCGGATACCGCTGCACGTCCAGGAAGTCGGCCGACCGCAGATGGTCGTCGCGCATCCGCACGTTGGTGTCAATGGACGCCGCGTCAATCACCACGTGCATCGCCGACTGCTCCATCTCGTCGGCGATCCGCACCGCCCCCGCGAAGGAGTTGAACCGTCCGTGGATACGGGCCAGTCCGATGTGCCGCGCGGTGAAACCGATCGAGGAATGCGCCGGCTCGATCTCCCAGTCCCCCGCCTTCGGCAGCTCCGGTGGCGCCGCGACCTGCAAGGTCACATCACCGAGCGAGGCCAGCGAGTCCTCGACCACCGTCGCGGAGGCCCGGTACGGGGTGAAGCCCTCGGCGGACACCGCGAGCCGGTACTCCCCCGCCGGCACCGCCGTGACGAACGACCCCCAGGGATCCGTGCCGCCACTGACGATCTTGCGCCCCGCGCTGTCGCTCACCGTCAACTCGGCGTGCGCCACAGGTTCGTTGACCGGGTCCAGCACCCTGCAGCTCAGCACTCCGGCACTCGGTGGCATCTGCACCGCCGCCAGGGGTCCCGTCCGTCGAACCCGCTTCGCGCGGCTTCCCAACAAGCGGCCGATCATCTACGACACCCTCTGCCCGACGCGAACCATCCCTTACCGAAGATGCATTCGATCACCGTTGAGGCTTTCCAGGCAACACGGAGCCACATCACATCAATGCGGCGCATGTGCAGGCACTGCACACGAGTGGCCCCGTTGTGGCCCGAATTAACGGCTCCAGTACGGGTTTCGCACAGCTGCCGCACAGCCGGGTCGCCCGGCCAACCGTCCCTCAACTCCCCGTCACCCGCAGGCCCTCCTCCCCCGTGCCCGTGACCGCGAGCGCGCCGTCCCGGTCCGTCCGCAGCACCGCGGCGCCCTGGGCGCGCAGGCCCGCGAGCGTGCCGGGGGCGGGGTGGCCGTACGTGTTGTCCGCACCGCAGGAGACCAACGCCACTCGCGGAGCGGCCCGGCGCAGCAGCCCGGGGTCCTGGTGGGCCGAGCCGTGATGGGCCACCTTGAGCACGTCCACCTCCGCCAGCGCGGCGGCCGCCGGTGACCGGGCCAGCGCCCGCTGGGCGGGCGGTTCCAGGTCCCCGAGCAGGAGCAGCCGCAGGCCGGCCGTCCTGACCAGCAGAGTCACGCTGGCGTCGTTCGGCCCCTCCACGCCGAGGCGCTGACTCGCCGCGGGCGGTGGCGGCCACACCACCTCCCAGGACAACGCCCCGGTCCGGCGCCGCTCCCCGGCGACCGCGTGCCGCACCGGGACGCTGCGGGCCGCCGCCTGTCCACGGACGAAGTCCACCTGATCCACCGGTTCCTCGAAGCCGGTCGTCTCGATGGCACCCACCGACCGGCCCCGCAGCACACCGGGCAGACCCGCCACGTGGTCGGCGTGGAAGTGGGTCAGCACGACGAGCGGGACCTTGGTGATGCCGAGCGAGCGCAGACAGCGGTCGACGAGGACCGGATCGGGCCCGGCGTCCACCACCACGCCCGTGCCCGCGCCCGCCGCGAGCACCATCGCGTCACCCTGCCCGACGTCGCACATCACCAGCCGCCAGTCCGGCGGCGGCCAGCCCGTGACCACCCGGGTCAGCGGCGCGGGCCGCAGCACCGCGACCGCCAGCGCCAGCACACAGACACCGCACCACCAGGGATGCCGTATCAGCCGGCGTCCCACAAGCAGCGCACCGCCCGTGACCAGCGCGAGCAGCGCCGCCCCGGTCCAGCTCCCGGGCCAGTCCACCCCCGCGCCGGGCAGCGCCGCCCCGGTCCGGGCCACCCCGGCGAGCCAGCCGGCCGGCCAGCCCGCGCACCACGCCAGCGCCTCGGCCACCGGCAGTGCCAGCGGAGCGGTCATCAGCGCGCCGAAGCCCAGGACAGTGGCCGGCGCGACGGCGAACTCCGCCAGCAGATTGCACGGCACCGCCACCAGGCTCACCCGCGCCGACAGCACCGTGACAACGGGCGCGCACACCGCCTGGGCGGCGGCAGCGGCGGCCAGCGCCTCGGCGAGCCGGGGCGGCACCCCTCGGCCGCGCAGAGCGGTGCTCCAGCGAGGCGCCAGCGTGAGCAGCGCGCCGGTGGCCAGCACCGAGAGCAGGAAGCCGTAACTCCGGGCCAGCCACGGGTCGTACAGCACCAGCAGCAGTACCGCCGTGGCGAGCGCCGGGAGCAGGGATCTGCGGCGGCCGGTGGCCAGGGCGAGCAGCGTGACGCCCCCGCAGGCCGCGGCCCGCAGCACGCTCGGGTCCGGTCCGCACACGACGGTGAAACCGAGGGCCAGCGCCGCGCCGAGCAGCGCGGTGGTCCGCAGCGGGACGCCGATGCGGGGTGCCAGGCCCCGGCGTTCACTGCGCTGCGCCAGGCCGGGCGGGCCCAGCAGCAGGGCGAGCAGGATGGTGAAGTTGGCGCCGCTGACAGCCAAAGTGTGCGCGAGATCGGTCTCCTTGAACGCCTCGTCCAGGTCCGGGGTGATCCTTGAGGTGTCGCCGACGACCAGTCCCGGCAGCAACGCCCGGGCGTCCGCCGGGAGATCGTCGGTGGCGGCCCGCAGTCCGGCGCGCAGCCGTCCCGCGACCCGCTGCGGGCCCGACGGTCCGGCCACCACGTCCGGCGCCGCCCCGCCCCGTACCCGCCACAGGGCGGCGATGCGGTCGCCGCCCATCGCCGCGGGCGCCGACCGGGCCGTGACCCGCACCCGCGTGGTGGGCAGCAGCCCGAGCCAGGGCGAGGCCCGGGCCCGGTCGCCGGCCGTCCCCGGCCCACCGGGAGCTCGGGCCGGCGGCCCCCCGGCCACGTCGACGATCATCCGTACCGGTGTCCGGGTCGCCACCGCCGTCCCGTCCGCCCGCCGCACGCGGCGGACGTCGGCGTCGACCAGCACGGCGGGCGGCGCCGCGTGGTCGCCCTGGACGCGGGGGCGGGTCAGGCGCGGGGCCGAGGTCAGCTCCACGTCGGCGGTCACGGTGGCGTACCGCCGGGCCAGTTCCGGTACCGGGCCCCGGCGCGGGTCGGCGCCGTGCAGTCCGGCCGAGGCGGCGGACGCGGCGACGCAGAGCAGCAGCGCGGCGACCGCGGGGCCGTGTCCTCCCCCGGCTTCGCGGCGCGTCAGCAGCAGGATCCCGGCGACGACGGCACAGCCGGCCACCGCGCAGACGGTCCACCCGGTGGACAGGTCCAGGAACAGCGCCGCCGCGGCCCAGGCCCCGAGCGCGGGCGGCACCAGGCGCAGGTCCGCCGGTTCCTCCTGCCGGGGTCGGGCGGCGCCGAGCCGCTTCCCGGAGGCGGCGTGCACGGCCGCCCGGGCCGCCGTGCTGGGCGGCGGGGCCGACTCGGCCGACGGGCGGGTGTAGTTCCCGGCGTCCGCCGCGCGAGTCGGGTTCGCGCCTTGCCGGTCGTCCGCCGCGCGAGCCGGGTTTCCGCCCTGCCGGTCGTCCGCCGCGTGGACCGGCCCGGTCGGGCCCGTCATGGCCGTACGAGATCGCGCAGGTCGGCGAAGCGGCGTTCGCCGATGCCGTTGACCTCGCGCAGTTCGTCCACGGAGCGGAAACCGCCGTTCCGGGTCCGGTACTCGACGATGTGCCCGGCGAGGACGGGGCCGACCCCGGGCAGCGTGTCGAGTTGGTCGACGGTGGCCGTGTTGAGGGAGAGAGGGGCGGCAGGCGCCGCTCCCGGTACTCCGCCGGCCGGCCCACTACCGATCCCGGTCCCGCTCCCCGTCCCGGTCCCGGTCCCGGTCCCGCCGACCGGGTTCGCCCCCACCCCGGCGCCCTTGGGCGGTGGGCCCACGACGACCTGTTCGCCGTCCACCAGGAACCTCGCTCGATTGAGCGCGTCGGTGTCAGTGCCGGGGCGTACGCCACCGGCCGCGCGCAGGGCGTCCGCCACCCGTGAACCCGGCGGCAGACGGTGGACACCGGGTTCGCGGACCTCGCCGCTGACGTCCACCACGATCTCGGCGCCCGGGGTGGCGCCCGGCGCACCGGTCGCCGCCGTATCCGCCCCCGACGGCGTGCCGGTGGCCCCGGCCGCTCCCGCGGGTTCGCTGTCCCCGCCGTACGGCGTCGCCGCCGCCCGCACCACGTCGGGTGCGCGTACCGGCTGGGTCCGGCCGGCCCAGAAGTGCTGTGCCGCCAGGCCCGCGGCGGCGACGAGCACCACGGTCAGCGCCAGCGCACCGCGCCGCTCCAGCCCGCACCTGGTCTGGAGCCACAGCGGCATCCGCTCCCGCAACGCCAGCCGAGCACGCTCCCACCGGGAACCCACGCCACGGGCGGTCCCGACATCTGCATCAGCCCGAACGCCCGCACCGCCCGCACCACCCCGGGAGTCCACGTCGCCCTCCGCCCCGACCGCCCCGAGGTCGTCCGCTGGAGGCCCCGCCTCCGGCCGCCCGGGCGGTGCCTTTCCCGACTCCCGCCGCGGCACGCCGCCCCGTTCGCCGAACAGCGCCTCCGCCCGCTCCCGGAGTTCCTCCGCCGGGGCCCGGCGGACCTGGTGCCGTACCCGGCCCGGGTGCCGTACCCGGCCGTCGACCCGCGCCGGTCGTCGGTGGCGGAAGCGGCCGTCGGAGGCGGGGCGGCGGCCCGGACCGCTGGTCGGGGCCATTGCGCGAGAATGCGATCGAAGTGCCATGCGAAGAGGATCGGACGATCCGGCACACTCGCGCTGATCATGGTCGGTTTCTGTGGACCACCGCCCCGCTTGTGGATATCTCCGTCACCCACACGAGTGACATGCCCCCAGGCAGGCATCAGACAGACCTCAGATGACCTCGGACAGACCTCACGCACACCTCAAACACGCCTCACGCCCACCTCACCGCGACGAGACGACAACCCCCAGCAGCCCGGGCCCCGTATGCGCCCCGATCACCGCCCCCACCTCACTGACATGCAGGTCGGCCAGGGCCGGCACCCGGAGCCGCAGCCGGTCCGCCAGGGCCGCGGCACGGTCGTGGGCGGCGAGATGGTGGACGGCGATGTCGACCTCGGCGCCGCCCGCCCGGTCGGCGGCGATCTCCTCCAGGCGGGCGATGGCCCTGGAGGCCGTGCGCACCTTCTCCAACGGCTCGATCCGGCCGCCGTCCAGCCGCAGCAGCGGCTTCACCGCCAGTGCCGACCCGAACAGCGCCTGCGCGGCCCCGATCCGGCCGCCGCGGCGCAGATAGTCGAGGGTGTCGACGTAGAAGTAGGCGGAGGTGCCCGCCGCCCGTTTCTCCGCCGCCGTGACGGCCTCGTCCACCGTGCCGCCGCTCTCCGCCGCCTCGGCCGCGGCGACCGCGCAGAAGCCCAGCGCCATCGCGATCATGCCGGTGTCCACGACCCGTACCGGGACCGGCGCCTCGCGTGCCGCGACCACCGCCGCGTCGTAGGTGCCCGAGAGCTCGGCGGACAGGTGCAGCGAGACGATGCCGGTGGCGCCGGAGCCGGCCGCCGCGCGGTAGGTCTCGGCGAACGTCTCCGGACTGGGGCGGGAGGTCGTGACCGGCCGTCGCTTCTGCAACGCCTGGGCCAGTGAGCGGGTCGAGATCTCGGTGCCCTCTTCCAGCGCGCGGTCGCCCAGGACCACGGTCAGGGGCACCGCGGTGATGCCGTGACGCTGCATCGTCCGGGGCGGCAGGTAGGCCGTTGAATCGGTGACGATCGCGACATGGCGGGACATGAGCTGGAGGTTACCTGCCGTAGCGCCCATCCGGCAGTCCGGCCCCGGTCACCGGCACCGCACCCGCCTCCGCACCCGCCTCCGCATCCGGGCCCCCGTTCATTCGCGTCCGCACGATCAAGTCGTGCTCTCCGGCCGCGGCTTCTTCTGCCAGGGATACGCCGGACGCGGCCCGGTCGGGTCGAGCGCCGGCCGCGCCGGTCGCGTCGGTTCCCCGGCGGAGGCCGGCCGCCCGGTTCGCCGCGCGCCGGCAGCGTCGGCGTCGTTGTCGGCGGCAGCGGCACCCGCCTCGGGCCACGGAGGCGGCGGCGACGCGGGCTCCGTCCGGGTCCAGTGCCGCAGGGCCCCCGCCTCGACGTCGATCTGCGCGCTCAGCGAGTCCAGGTCGTCGTCGGCGAACCGGCGGGCCCGGTCACGGGCCGCCCAGCGCAGCGAGTCGGCCGCCCGTGTGACGCGCTCGGTGCGCTCGCGCAGTCCGGGGAGGCGCTGGGCGAGGGTGGCCCGGTCGGGCTCGGTCTCCAGTCGGCGCAGCTCGCCGTCGAGCTCGTGGCCGTGCGCGCTGAGCCGCTCGAACAGGCCCAGGGACTCCTTGAGGGACTCGTCCTCGGCCACGCCCGCGTGCAGCGCGTCCTGCGTGGCCCGCATGGACGTGCGCAGCGACAGCCGCAGCCGGGCGACCTCACCGGCGGAACCCGGCTGGACCAGGGACTTGGCGCGCAGCGTGTGCTCCTCCACCGTGCGCCGCGCCTGGGTGATGCCGCGGTCCACGCCGCGCTTGGCGGCGCCGACCGCCTTCACCGTGGCGTAGGCACCAAGGACGATCATGAGCACGAAGAGCAGGGCGACGACTGCGATCACTGCTTCCAAGATCTCCTCCTCGGGCCCCGCGGACGCGGCACGGCTCGCACCGCGCCACTCTTCAACGGTAAACGCCACGGGCAGGCCCGGAGTTCCAGAAAAACCCCGAACCTGCCCGTAGGGGACCACCCCTATGCCGGCCCCTGTCCCCTGTCCGTCACCCGGCGTCGCTCACGCCGGCACGATGTTGACCAGCTTGGGCGCCCGCACGACGACCTTGCGGATCCCGGCGCCACCGAGTGCCGCCACCACCTTCTCGTCGGCCAGCGCCACCTTCTCCAGGTCCGCCTCGGAGATGTCCGGGGCGACCTCCAGCCGCGCCTTGACCTTGCCCTTGACCTGGACGACGCAGGTCACCGTCTCGTCGACCACGTACGCCGGATCGGCCACCGGGAAGTCCTGGTGCACCACCGAGTCCGAGTGCCCCAGCTTGCGCCACAGTTCCTCGGCGACGTGCGGGGCCAGCGGCGCGATCATCAGCACCAGGGCCTCGGCGACCGGCCGCGCCACCGGGCCGCCCACCTTGGTCAGGTGGTTGTTCAGCTCGGTGACCTTGGCGATGGCGGTGTTGAAGCGCATGCCCGCCAGGTCGCCGCGCACCCCGTCGATCGCCTTGTGCAGCGCCCGCAGCGTGTCCACGTCCGGCTCCGCGTCGAGGACCGTCACCTCGCCGCTCGCCTCGTCCACGACGTTGCGCCACAGCCGCTGCAGCAGCCGGAACTGGCCGACCACCGCGCGGGTGTCCCACGGCCGGGACACGTCCAGCGGGCCCATCGCCATCTCGTACAGGCGCAGGGTGTCGGCACCGTACTCGGCGCAGATCTCGTCGGGCGTGACCGCGTTCTTCAGCGACTTGCCCATCTTGCCCAGCAGTCGCGACACCTTCTCGCCCTGGTAGAAGTAGGCGCCGTCGCGCTCCTCCACCTCGGCGGCCGGTACGGCGATGCCGCGCGCGTCCCGGTAGACGTACGCCTGGATCATGCCCTGGTTGAACAGCTTGTGGAACGGCTCGGCCGAGGAGATGTGCCCCAGGTCGAACAGCACCTTGGACCAGAAGCGCGCGTACAGCAGGTGCAGCACGGCGTGCTCGGCGCCGCCGACGTACAGGTCGACGCCGCCGTGCGGCTGGCCCTCGCGCGGGCCCATCCAGTACCGCTCGATCTCCGGGTCGACCAGCTGCTCGGAGTTGTGCGGGTCCAGGTAGCGCAGCTCGTACCAGCAGGAACCGGCCCAGTTGGGCATGGTGTTGGTCTCGCGCCGGTACCTGCGCGGGCCGCGGCCGTCGCCCAGGTCCAGGGTGACGTTCACCCAGTCCTCGTTGCGGGACAGCGGCGTCTCCGGCCGGGTGTCGGCGTCGTCCGGGTCGAAGGTGCGCGGGGAGTAGTCCTCGACCTCGGGCAGCTCCAGCGGCAGCATCGACTCGGGCAGCGGGTGGGCGATGCCGTCCTCGTCGTAGACGATCGGGAAGGGCTCGCCCCAGTAGCGCTGGCGGCTGAACAGCCAGTCGCGCAGCCGGAAGTTGACGGTGCCCTCGCCGATGCCCTGCTCGGTCAGCCACTCGGTGATCCGCGCCTTGGCGTCCACCACGCCCAGGCCGTCCAGGGAGACGTCCGCACCGGCCGAGTTCACGATCTTGGCGTCGTACGAGGCGAAGGCGTCGTCCCACGTCGTGGTGTCGGTGGAGCGGCCGTCGGAGGGCTCGACGACACAGCGCATCGGCAGCTCGAAGGCGCGCGCGAAGGCGAAGTCACGGGTGTCGTGCGCGGGGACGGCCATGATCGCGCCGGTGCCGTAGCCCATCAGGACGTAGTCGGCGATGAAGACGGGGATCTGCTCGCCGTTGACCGGGTTGGTGGCGTACGCGCCGGTGAAGACACCGGTCTTGTCCTTGGCCTCGGCCTGGCGCTCCACGTCGGACTTGGCGGCGGCCTGCGCGCGGTAGGCGGCGACCGCATCGGCCGGGGTGGCGTGACCGCCGGTCCACACCTCGTGGGTGCCCTCGGGCCAGGCGGCCGGCGTGACCTTCTCCACCAGGGGGTGTTCCGGCGCCAGCACCATGTAGGTGGCGCCGAACAGGGTGTCCTGGCGGGTGGTGAAGACGGTGATGTGCTCGCCGTCGACGGGGAAGTCGACGCGGGCGCCCTCGGAGCGGCCGATCCAGTTGCGCTGTTGCAGCTTGATGGCCTCGGGCCAGTCCAGCTCCTCCAGGTCGTCCAGCAGCCGGTCCGCGTAGGCGGTGATGCGCATGTTCCACTGACGCAGCTTGGACTTGAAGACCGGGAAGTTGCCGCGCTCGGAGCGGCCGTCGGCGGTGACCTCCTCGTTGGCCAGCACCGTGCCCAGGCCGGGGCACCAGTTGACCGGCGCGTCGGAGGCGTAGGCCAGCCGGTACTCACCCAGGACGTCGGCGCGCTCGGCGGCGGTCAGTTCGCTCCAGGCGCGCCCCCCGGGCACCTCGCGCGCGCCGGACTCGAAGGCGGCGACCAGTTCGTCGATCGGCCGGGCCCGGCCCGCCTCCTCGTCGTACCAGGAGTTGAAGATCTGCAGGAAGATCCACTGGGTCCACTTGTAGTAGTCCGGGTCGATCGTGGCGAACGACCGGCGCTTGTCGTGGCCCAGGCCCAGCCGACGCAGCTGGACCCGCATGTTCTCCATGTTGGCCTCGGTGGACACGCGCGGGTGCGTGCCGGTCTGCACCGCGTACTGCTCGGCGGGCAGGCCGAAGGCGTCGAAGCCCAGGGTGTGCAGGACGTTGTGACCGGTCATCCGCTGGAAGCGGGCGAAGACGTCGGTGGCGATGTACCCCAGCGGGTGGCCGACGTGCAGGCCCGCGCCGGACGGGTACGGGAACATGTCCATGATGAACTTCTTGGGCCGGTCGACCACGGCCGGGTCGCCCGCCAGGTCACCCGTCGGGTTGGGGGCGGCGTAGGTGCCCTCGGCGTCCCAGAAGTCCTGCCAGCGTGCCTCGATCTCGGCCGCCAGGGCAGCCGTGTAGCGGTGCGGCGCCACCACCTCGGCGGTGACGGCGGGGTTCGTCTCGCTCATGATCCTCAAAGCTCCATCGATCGTCTTCGCCCACGGCTGCGGTTCTCATTCAGGACAGAAATGAAAAAGCCCCTCGCACAGGAGGGGACGCCGCGCCGATTCCGACCTCTCCGGAGCACCGGCGGTCGGTACTGATCAGCGCGGCTCGCTAAGCAGAAGGCGTACGGCACGCATGGCGTCAGGGTACCGCAGTCCCCGATCGGGCCGCGACGGGCTGCCGGGCCCGGACACCGGCCGAGGTTTACTTCGCGTAACAGTCACTAAGGGGCATCACAACGAGCGCACAGCCATTTGGTAACGACGCAATAACTCAAACCTGGTACTCACAGGTATGGCGCCACTTAGAGTGCGGCACCGGGACCGCTTCCCCGAACCGCTCGGAGTGCCCCCATGAACCCATCCCTCGCCGCCACGGCGGACGACTCGTTCGCGGAGTTCCTCGATTTCGGCGCCGGCGTCCTGGCGCTGGTCTGCCTCAGTTGCTCGGTGATCTGGGGTCTGGTCGCCCAGGACCGGATCCTGCTCGTGGCCCGCCAGCGCATCCTGGCCCAGGCGGTGCACCGCGGCACCGCCGTCGCCTCGATCGTCTTCCTGCTGGTGCACGTCGGGGTCAAGCTGGCGCTGGCGCACACCACCTGGGTCGCCGCGGTGATCCCGTTCGGCCTGCTCCTCACCGACGACGAGCAGTTCGGCGGCCGGGCCTTCCTCATCGGCCTGGGCACCCTGGCCGGACTGCTCATGATCTTCGTGGGCGTCACCGGCGCCCTGCGCAACCGCTTCGCCTCCCCCGCCCCGGTCGCCGCCCGCTGGCGGGCCATGCACATGCTGGCCTACCCGGCCTGGAGCGCTGCCCTGCTGCACGGCCTGTACGCGGGCCGCGCCGCCAAGCCGGTCTTCATGGTCCTGTACGGCCTGTCCCTGGCCGGCGTCATGGCGGCCCTCGCGCTGCGCGCCGCCCCGGGCCCGGTCAAGCGCCGGATCGCCGACCGCGTCGCGACCCTCCTCGACCAGGGCGGCCGCCGGGCGGAGCGCGAGGAACCGGCCAAGGACGGCGCCCGCGCGGCGTCCAACGCCACCCTGCCGGGGTACGAGACGGCGGGCGTCCCCCGGCAGCGCACGGCCGCCCACCCGCAGTCGTACGAGGCCGCCGCCGCGCCGTATGCCCCCGCCGCCGCACCGTACGAAGCCACCGCGCCGTACGAAGCCACCGCGCCGTACACAACCACCTCCGCGCCCTACGCGCCCGCGTCCGCCGCCGCCCGGGAGCCCGTGAACGGGTTCGCCGCCGCCTACCGCGCCGTCTCCACCCCCCAGCACGGCCGGCCGCAGCCCGCCGCGCCCGACCGCACCGCCCCCATGGACCTGCCGCCGGACATCCGGCCGGCCGCGGCGCCCGCCGGTGCGATGCCCCCGGGCGGCTGGCCGGTCCCGTCCCCGCCGCCGGTCGGCGAGGCCCCGCCGTCGGCGTACGACCCGCTGACCGACACCGGACACACCATCCCGGCCTATGGCAATCCGGACCCCTACGGCTACCGGTCGAGTGACGTGTACGACACCGGTGAGACGAACACCGTGCCCGGCCCGTACTACCCGGATGACACGTACACGAGCGGTCCCGCCCCCGAACCGGCCCCCGGCGCGTCCTACGACTTCGACGCACCGGGGCCGGGTGAACCCTGGAACACGCCTTCCGGAGGCATCTAGTGAACGAGGCCCTGCCCGACGTCCCCGAAGTCCGCGTCGTCGGACTTCCGCAGCTCACGTCGGGCTTCGACCTTGTCGAACGTTTGGATCTGCCCATGCACCTGAAGGTGCACGGCCCGCTTGAACCCCTTGGTGGTGAACAGCTCGCCAAACTCGCCGAGGCGATCAATCTCCGGGGCCGCGGCGGCGCCGGTTTCCCCTTCCACAAGAAGCTGCGCTCGGTCGCCGAGGCGGCGATCAAGCGCGGCGTCCGCCCGGTCGTCGTCGTCAACGGCAGCGAGGACGAACCGGCCTGCCGCAAGGACACCGTCCTGATCAACCGGGCCCCGCACCTGATCCTGGACGGCGCGCTGCTGTGCGCCGAGGCGATGGGCGCGCGCACCCTGGTCATCGGCGTCACCCGGGAGTCCACCCAGCGCTCCATGGAGGCCGCGCTCGCCGAACGCGGCCTCAGCAACGGCCGCCGCTCCGCCCTCCGCGCGCGCGTGCAGCGCAATCCGGTGCGGATGGTCACCGGCGCCGCCGCCTCGCTGATCCGCTCCATCGACGGCGGCCCGGCGATCCCGCCCGGCCGCAAGATCAGCGCGTCGAAGAGCGGCGTGGGCGGCGCCCCGACCCTCCTGTCGAACGCCGAGACCTTCGCCCAGCTCGCCATCGCCGCCCGCATCGGCCCGGAGCGCTACGGCAACACCGGCCTGTACGACGAGCCGGGCACCGTGATGCTCACCGTCTCCGGGGCGGTCGCCCGCCCCATGGTGATCGAGGTCCCCACCGGCGTACCGCTGCGCTACGTCCTCCAGTTGGCCGGCGCCCCGCCGGTCCCCCAGGGGGTGCTGACCGGCGGCTACCACGGCAAGTGGATCGACTCGGCCACCGTCGACGAGGCGATCGTCTCCCGCAACTCGCTGGACGCGGTGGGCGGTTCGCTCGGCGCCGGCGCCATCCTGCCGATCGGTCAGGAGACGTGCCCGCTGGGCGAGTCGCTCAGGGTGGCACAGTGGCTGGCGGAGGAGAGCGCCGGCCAGTGCGGTCCCTGCTACCTGGGGCTGCCGGCCGCCGCGCGCGGTCTGGAGGACATCCTGAACGGCGGCGGCCCGGCCGCCCTGGAGGCGGTCAAGCAGGTCGCGCAGAACGTCAAGCGGCGCGGCGCGTGTTCGCACCCGGACGGCTCGGCGATGTTCCTGGAGTCGACCGTCAAGGCGTTCACCGACGACCTGGCCGCCCATGTCCTCGGCAACGGCTGCGGACGGCCCGTGGCGGGCGTCCTGCCGCTCTTCGAGGGGGGCCGGGCCCCGACGGGCGTCCCGGGCGGCGGCGCGTCCGAGGAGACCGGCCCCAGCCGCCAGAAGATCTACGTCGACTGGACGCTGTGCCGCGGCCACGGGCTGTGCGCGGACATCCTGCCGGAGGTCTTCCAACTCGGCGCGGACGGTTTTCCGACCGTGGCGCAGGCGGCGGTGCCGCGCTACGCGGAGGCCAAGGCGCTGCGCGCGGTGCGCCGCTGTCCGGCGCTCGCCCTGCGCATCGAGGAGGACACCCGCGCCCAGGCGCCCGCCCGGACCAACCTGCCGGTGCTCTCGCAGGGCCGCGGCCGCCGCGCGCTGGGCCGCTGAGCCGGCCGGCCGGCTGACTGACTGACGAAGAAACCCCCCGGATCATCGATCCGGGGGGTTCCTGTGATTGTGGAGCTAAGGAGAATTGAACTCCTGACCTCCTGCATGCCATGCAGGCGCTCTACCAACTGAGCTATAGCCCCGCGCTTTACCGCTTCGCTCCGCCGGGTTTCCCTGGCGGCGACGCCAACATTACACGGTCACCCGGGCCCAACACCAAATCGCTTCCGCTCCGCCCGGCATGCCCCTTTTGCCCGTCGCACGCGGTCACGCGGTCACGCGGTCACGAAGGAGTAGAACCGCTTGAGCGTGCAGTGTTCCTCCAGCAGGCGCCCGTAGATCGGCTCGCCCTCGAGTTCGCGGTACGTCTCGATGGGGTCGCCTTTTATGATCAGCGCCCGCGCGCACTCCTCGCACCAGTACTGGTACTCCGGGTTGACCGGTTCCATGTCGCGGACGATCGGGGTGCCGCTGCCGCACCAGTCGCACTTCCGCCTGTGTGCCCCCATGGATCAGCTCCAGCCTCCCTCCCGTCGGGCCGCGCCCCCTCCGGGCCGTTTGATTCTGCCACGGCCGGACCGACACGGTCAGCGACGCCTCAGTACCGGTACGGACACGGTGACCGGCGCGGATCTCCACCGGGCTATACGTCCGAGGGGCTCCTGGCGCTCAAGGAAGCAACGAAAAATCCCGCCCCTTGCGGGACGGGATTCACCGGGATCCTGTGATGCGATCCTTCTGTGGAGCTAAGGAGAATTGAACTCC
The DNA here is from genome assembly GCF_052216785.1 of Streptomyces sp. JW3. Classification (NCBI taxonomy): domain Bacteria; kingdom Bacillati; phylum Actinomycetota; class Actinomycetes; order Kitasatosporales; family Streptomycetaceae; genus Streptomyces; species Streptomyces sp. JW3. The sequence goes on from NZ_JBQOUX010000011.1 coordinate 80,247, forward strand.
TGACCTCCTGCATGCCATGCAGGCGCTCTACCAACTGAGCTATAGCCCCGGGCCGGTGTTCTTCCCGCTCGGCGGGGCGAACAAGAAGAACTTTAGCCTGCGACCTGCCGGAAAGTGAAATCCAGGCCGGGACGCCGCTCAGTCGTCGTCGCCGAGCACCGGCTCCGGCAGACTGCCGGCGTTGTGCTCGAGCAGCCGCCAGCCGCGCGCGCCCTCGCCGAGGACGGACCAGCAGCAGTTGGTCAGACCGCCCAGGGCCTCCCAGCTGTGCGCGTCCAGGCCGAGGAGGCGGCCGATGGTGGTGCGGATCGTGCCGCCGTGGCTGACCACGACGAGCGTGCCGTCCGCGGGCAGCTTGTCGGCGTACCGCAGCACCACGGGGGCGGCGCGGTCGGCGACCTCGGTCTCCAGTTCGCCGCCGCCGCGCCGGACCGGCTCGCCGCGCTTCCACGCCGCGTACTCCGCGCCGTGCCGGGCGATGATCTCCTCGTGCGTCAGCCCCTGCCAGACACCCGCGTACGTCTCGCGCAGGCCCTCGTCGTGGGCGACCTCCAGGCCGGTCAGCGCGGCCAGCTCGGCGGCCGTGTCGGCGGCCCGCCGCAGGTCCGAGGCGACGATCGCGTCGGGCTGGAGGCCGGCCAGCAGCCGGGCCGCCCGGCGGGCCTGGGCGACGCCGGTCCCGGTCAGCTCGACGTCCGTGGTGCCCTGGAAGCGGCGCTCCACGTTCCACAGTGTCTGGCCGTGCCGCCACAGGATGACGCGGCGCCCCCGGCCGGCCCCCCGGTCGGTCACCTCACCGGTGGCGCTCATCACCGGTCCCCGTCGAGGCCCGGCTCGGCGGCCTGCGTCCGGGCGTGCTCCTCGGCCTTGCCGCGGGTCGCCTTCGCGTCGGCGGGCAGCTCCAGCTCGGGGCAGTCCTTCCACAGCCGCTCCAGGGCGTAGAAGACTCGCTCCTCGCTGTGCTGGACGTGGACGACGATGTCGACGTAGTCGAGCAGGACCCAGCGGGCCTCGCGGTCACCCTCGCGGCGCACCGGCTTGGCGCCGAGCTCCTTGCTGAGGCGTTCCTCGATCTCGTCGACGATCGACTTGACCTGTCGGTCGTTGGGGGCGGAGGCCAGCAGGAAGGCGTCCGTGATGGACAGCACGTCACTGACGTCATAGGCGATGACGTCGTGCGCCAGCTTGTCGGCGGCCGCCTGGGCGGCGGTGTTGATGAGCTCCAGGGAGCGGTCGGTCGCGGTCACTACCAGGCTTTCGGTCGACGGTCGTTTGACACCAAGGGTCTCACGACCGCCGACCGCGCCCCGTGCGCTCACCGTCCGGTCACGACGCGGGCTCGTAGTCCTGGCCGAGGATCACCGACACCCGCGCGTTGCCGGACACCTCGCCCTTGGCGACCGTGCTGGTCGGCAGGCCGAGGGTCTTGGCGACCTCGGTGGCGTTCTCCTTGTCGGCGGCGTCCGCGTAGCGCACCTGCGAGGTGGCCCGGGCGGTGGAGGCGGTGCCACCCTCCACGAAGGTGAAGCCGCCGTTGACCAGGGTGACCCGGACCTTGGCGGTGTTGTCCTTGTCGCCGCTGGCGTTCTGCACGGAGACACTGACCGCCGCGCCCTCGTCGGGGCTCTTGGCGGTGCCGCCGAGCACGTCCTTGACGACTCCGGAGCTGTCCTCGGCGCTGAGCGTGCCGTCGTCCTGGACGGGCAGCAGGGCCGTCTTGTGGTCGCCGCCCTTGGCGAGGTCGGCGAGCGAGGCGAGGAACGAACCGAGGTCCTTGTCGGTCAGCGGCGGGTCGAGGATCATCCCCAGCGTCTGCACGGTGGTCGTCGCCGCCTGCGCGTCGGACGACAGCTTGCGCAGCACCCCGTGCATGACCTGCCCGAACCGCTCCAGCTGGGCGGACTGCGGCTCCCCGGACGCCTGGTAGGTGGCGTAGGCGACGGCCATCTTGCCGCTGAGGGTCTGCCCCTCGCCCTTGTGGACCAGAACAGCGGCGTCCTTGGCGTCCTTGGCGTCCGGGTCGGGGACGTCGGTGTCCGCGTCGACCTCGATGTTGCCGACCAGGTCGACGAGGTTCTGGAGGTAGGGGGTGTCCAGCCGCCAGGTGCCCTCGATGTCGGTGCCGAGCACGGAGTCCAGCGCGTCCTGGGTGGCGTCGGGGCCGTCGTCGTCGACCGACTTGGCCAGCGTGGTGACGGAGCCGTCGTCGCCGGACAGCGCCAGCGAGTTGGGCAGCAGCACGGTGGTGGCGGTCTTGGTGGTGGTGTTGTTCACGAGCAGCGCCGTGGAGGTGGAGCCGCCGTCCGTGTCGTGCAGGTGGAGGGCGATCACGTCGCGCTTCTGGGCGCCCGCCGCCGTCGTACCGCCGGTCTTCGAGTCCGACGAGGACAGGCCGGGGAGCTTTCCGGCGTACCAGAGGTAGCCGACGCCGCCCGCGGCGACGAGGGCGAGGACGACCACCAGGGCGACGGCACGCGCGCGTGCCCGGCGCCGGGCCTCCTCGCGGCGCTCGGTGCGGTTCTCCGTGAACTGCATCCAGTCGATGACGTCCTCGGAGTCGCCGTCCGGCTCCTCGACGAAGGCGAACTGCTCGGTGCGGTACTCCGGCTCCGCCGCGCCGGGGCCCTCCGGCTCCTCGCGCGGGCCCGCCTGCTGCGGGATGCGGGCGGTCTGCTCGGCGACCCGGGGCTGCCCGCCGGCGGCGGCGTAGGGGTCGTGGGCGTCGTAGGGGGTTTGCGGGGCGACGGGAGCCTGCCGGCCCGTGTCGTACGGGTCGTAGGGGCTCTGCGGGGGAACGGGGTCCTGCCGGCCCGTGTCGTAGCCGTTGCCGTTCCCGTAGGGGTCGTACGGGGCGGCGGGCTGCTGCCGGCCGCCGGTGCCGTACGGGTCGTAGCCGTAGCCCTGCTGACCCTGCTGCCCCTGTTGCGCGTAGGGGTCGTACGTCTGCTGCGGTGCCGGGGCCTGGCGGTAGACCGGCCGGCCGTACTCGTCGTAGCCGACGACTTCGTACGGGCCGTCCTGGCCGCCGCCGTGTCCCGCGTCGTATCGGTCGTTCACCGGTGCCCCTCTCGGCTCACTCGCCGCGGTACAGCTGACGCTTGTCGATGTAGCGCACGACTCCGTCGGGCACCAGGTACCAGACCGGATCGCCCTTGGCGACCCGCGCCCGGCAGTCCGTGGACGAGATGGCGAGGGCGGGGACCTCGATCAGGGAGACGCCGCCCTTGGGCAGGCCCGCGTCCGTCAGGGTGTGGCCGGGACGGGTGACGCCGATGAAGTGGGCCAGAGAGAAGAGTTCCTCGCTGTCGCGCCAGGTGAGGATCTGGGCGAGGGCGTCGGCGCCGGTGATGAAGAACAGGTCCGTGTCCGGGTTGAGCGAGCGCAGGTCGCGCAGGGTGTCCACGGTGTACGTGGGACCGCCCCGGTCGATGTCGATGCGGCTCACCGAGAACTGCGGGTTCTCGACGGTGGCGATGACCGTCATCAGGTACCGGTCCTCGGCGGCGGAGACCGCGCGGTGGCTCTTTTGCCAGGGCTGCCCGGTGGGCACGAACACCACCTCGTCGAGGTGGAACTGCGTGGCGACCTCACTGGCCGCGACGAGGTGCCCGTGGTGGATCGGGTCGAAGGTGCCGCCCATGACGCCGAGCCGCCGTCTGCCCGGTGTCGACGGGCCGTTGCCGGGCCCCGGGCGGTGCGGTGTGCCGCTTGGCGTGCCGCTCTCCGGGCCGTTCACCGGACCGGTAGGCATGTCCTGCTCTCCCATGCGTGCAGACCCTACCGGCCCCGGCGATACGTCTCGGCCGCCAGTTCCCCCGAGACGCCGCTCAGCGGTCCCGGTTGAAGCGCGTGGTGATCCACAGCAGCAGCAGCAGGATGACGAAGGCGCCGCCGCCGGTGAGGTAGGGGCTGAGGCTCTCGTGGTTGCCGCCGTGCTCCTCGCCCTCGGCGGCAAGGGTGACCAACTGGGCAGCGGTGCTGTGGAAGCTCATCTTCGGCAGGACCTATCGCGTGTGGGCGGGATAAAGACGTGGACTCATCGTATGCGGGCACCCCGCGCGCGATCACGCCGACTCCGCCGTTGGAGAGGGTCCGGGCCGCCCGGGGAACCTTCCGGCCGCCTCAGTCGTCCTTCGATTTGTAGCCGCGCAGCAGGAACCACGCGGTGAGCACACAGCCCAGCACCATCACGATCAGCACGATCTGGAGCAGGTGACTCGACCCGGGCTGCTCGGCGGCGGCCCCGGCGAGCCAGGCGGGGTGGGGGACATGCTCCATGACACGGACTCCTTCGGTGTACTGCCCGTCCACGGTATCTCCGCCTAGGCTGGGCTCTGCTTCGGGGGCACAAAGGACCGCACAAGGGTTCGCAAAGGTCACTAGGACGTACCTGGGGGAAGACATGGCCGACGGCCACCAGAGCAACGGGCACGAGCAGGTGCCCGGCAGGTCACGCAGGCGCTTCCCGGGGATCTCCTCGCGCGCGTACGAGCATCCGGCCGACCGCAGCGCCCTGGTGGCGCTGCGCAAGCTGAGCGGGTTCGACACGGTGTTCAAGGCGCTCAGCGGGCTGCTGCCGGAGCGCAGTCTGCGGCTGCTGTTCCTGTCCGACTCGGTGCGCGTCTCGGACCGGCAGTTCGCCCATCTGAACGACATGCTGCGGGACGCCTGCTACATCCTGGACCTGGAGAAGGTCCCCCCGATGTACGTCAACCAGGACCCGACACCGAACGCGATGTGCATCGGCCTGGACGAGCCGATCATCGTGATCACCACGGGGCTGGTCGAGCTGCTCGACGAGGAGGAGATGCGGGCGGTCGTCGGGCACGAGGTCGGGCACGCGCTGTCCGGGCACTCGGTCTACCGGACCATCCTGCTGTTCCTGACCTCGCTGGCGGTCCGGGTCGCCTGGATCCCGCTGGGCAACCTGGCGATCATGGCGATCGTGACCGCGCTGCGCGAGTGGTTCCGCAAGTCGGAGCTGTCCGCCGACCGCGCGGGGCTGCTGGTGGGGCAGGACCTCACGGCGTCGATGCGCGGCCTGATGAAGATCGCGGGCGGCAACCACCTGCACGAGATGAACGTGGACGCGTTCCTGGAGCAGGCCGAGGAGTACGAGGCCGGCGGCGACCTGCGCGACTCGGTCCTGAAGATCATGAACGTGCTGCCGCGCTCCCACCCCTTCACCACCGTGCGCGCCGCCGAGCTGAAGAAGTGGGCGGCGTCCCGGGACTACCAGCGGATCATGGACGGCCACTACCCGCGGCGCGACGAGGACAAGGACACCTCGGTACGGGACTCCTGGCGGGAGTCGGCGTCCAGCTACGCCACGCATGTGCGCACCTCCAAGGACCCGCTGATGAAGCTGGTCAACGACATCGCGGGCGGCGCCGGGGACCTCGGCGGCCGGGTGCGGCGGGGCTTCGGCGGATTCGGCGCCGGGCAGCCGGGGCCGGCCAAGGGGGCTGAGGGTTCCGGGGGCTCCGAGGGGTCTGGGGGCTCGGCGGGCCCGGAGGACTCCTCGGGCGGATCACCGGACGGCCCGCGCGAACCGCGCGACTGACCCCGGGGACCCGCGACCGGTCAGGCCGGTCAGGCCGGTCACGCCTTCGGCTGTGCGCTCTCGGCCAGGGTGCCGCACAGGGCGGTGGCGTCGCCCGTGGCGTACGGGTCGGTGCCGGCCGGGCCGCCCTCCTTGGCGGTCTGTCCGGCGAGCAGCGGGCGCAGGTACCCGGCCGAGTCCTCGGCGCAGGACAGCGGGCCGGCCTGGACCGAGGTGAGGGTGAGCCGGGCCTGGTGCAGCCGCAGGTCGTCCCGGTCGAAGCGGAAGCGCAGCTCGCGCCGGACGGTGAACAGCGACACCTCGGCGCGGCTGTCGCCGGTGGGCCGCAGCGGGTAGACGACGGTGTGGGTGGCGACCACCTCCAGGGTGGCCGAGTCGCTCTCCTGGGCCCGCAGCGAGCCCCGGACCCGGATCTCGGTGCCGGCCAGCTCCACCCGGGCCGGGTCGAAGCGGATCAGCCATCCGGTGGCCGCGTGCCGGCCGTCGGCGGCGGGCTCGGCGATGCTCTCGTCGAACTGGCCGGTCTGGTCGGGGTCGAGCAGTATCCGCACCGCGCGGGTCTCGCCGCCGACCAGCACCGCGGGATCGAGCGCCGAGCGTACGACGTACTCCTTGGCGGTGAGCAGGGCGTTCCTGACCTGCTCGTCGGCGAAGTGGGCGGTGCTGCGGTAGGGCGGCAGGGTGACGCCCGCGGCGCCGGCCCGGAACTGCGCGGCGGGGCTGTGCGCGAACAGCTGCCCGGCGTCGGCGCCGCCGGGCACCTTGCCGCGCGGGGCGAGCGGGACGACGGTCATCCGCACCTGCTCGGCGGGCTGCCGCGCGGCCGGGCTCTGGTAGGGGTGGCGGACGCCCATGTAGACGGCGGTACCGAAGGCGACGGCGATCAGCACGACCAGGATCAGGGCCTGCCGGGACAGTCCGCCGCGGCGCAGCGGCGGGCGGCGGCGCACGGCGGGCGCGTGGTCGGCGATGCGTTCCTGGGCGGAGAACTCCTGGAGGTGGGCAGCGCGGACGAACGATTCGTCGAAGACGACGGACCGGTATTCGTCGTCGCCGCCTCCGGGGGCGCCCTCGGGTGTCCCCTCGGGCGGGTCTGAGGGCCCTCCCATATCTTCAGGGTAGGTCTCCGGACCCCCGGGTAAACGCCGTGGTACAGGACAACTTGCCCGAGCGCCGCTCAGGGCGTGCGCGGGATGACCGGGACGGCCGGCTGGGAGTAGTCGGCGGAGGCCGAGGGGGTGGCGGCGCCGCTCTGCTCGGGGCCGGTGGAGGCGGGCGGCGGTCCCTGGTCCCGGTCGCGGTCCGCGGCGGCGCCCCGGTAGACGGCGGAGAAGGCCAGCGCGACCATGCCGATGCCCATCACGAGAGCGAGCATCCAGGCGACCGGGCGGTGCCAGCGGACCTGCTTGCCGTAGCTCGCGGGGGCGCCGTAGGGGCGGTCGAGGGGGTCGACGTCCTCGTCGGGGTCGTCGTAGTCGGGGTCGGCCGGGTCGTGGCCGGGCTCGCCGTAGCCGTCGTCGTAGCGCTCGCCCCTGGTGCGGGCGCGGCGGGCGGCCTCCGCCTCGGAGGCCTCCGCTCTGGCCTGGGCCGCGGCCAGCAGCCGTTCGACCGCGGTCGGCTCGTGGACCCGGGCCGCCCGGACGAAGTCCTCGTCGAAGACCACGGAGGCGAACTCTTCGTCCGACACCCCGCGGTCGTGGTCGTCGTCGGGCTCCCAGCCGTCAGGGAACGGCGTGCCCCCCACGTCCTCCGGCACCGTTCCAGAGTAGACCTGGGGGGTCATTTTGGGCAGACGGTGTGGAAATTCATCCGGTCTCATCCGCCGGCGAGACGACGGTTCAGCGCCGTACGTGTCCGTCGCCGGTGACGATGTACTTGGTGCTGGTCAGTTCCGGCAGGCCCATCGGGCCGCGGGCGTGCAGCTTCTGGGTGGAGATGCCGATCTCGGCGCCGAAGCCGAACTGGCCGCCGTCGGTGAAGCGGGTGGAGGCGTTCACGGCGACGGTGGTGGAGTCGACCAGCTGGGTGAAGCGGCGGGCGGCCTGCTGCGAGGTGGTGACGATCGCCTCGGTGTGGCCGGAGGTCCACAGCCGGATGTGTTCGACGGCCCGGTCGAGGGAGTCGACGACGGCGGCGGCGATGTCGTAGGAGAGGTACTCGGTCTCCCAGTCCTCCGGCGTGGCCTCGACGATCGTCGCCCGGGAGTCCTTGGCGTACGCCAGCACCCGTTCGTCGGCGTGCACGGTGACGCCGGCGTCGGCGAGGGCGTCCAGGGCGCGGGGCAGGAAGTCGGCGGCGATGTCCTGGTGGACCAGCAGGGTCTCGGCGGCGTTGCAGACGCCGACCCGCTGGGCCTTGGAGTTGACCAGGATGTCGACGGCCATGTCGAGGTCGGCGGCGGCGTCGACGTAGACGTGGCAGTTGCCGGTGCCGGTCTCGATGACGGGGACGGTGGACTCCTGGACGACGGTGTTGATCAGCGAGGCGCCGCCGCGCGGGATCAGTACGTCGACCAGGCCGCGGGCCCGCATCAGCTCGCGCACGCTGTCCCGGTTCTCGCCGGGGACCAGCTGGACGGCGTCGGCGGGCAGGCCGGCGCCGCCGACCGCGTCGCGGATCACCCGGACCAGGGCGGTGTTCGACCGGTAGGCGGAGGACGAGCCGCGCAGCAGGACCGCGTTGCCGGACTTCAGGCAGAGGGCGGCGGCGTCGACGGTGACGTTGGGCCGGCCCTCGTAGATGATGCCGACCACGCCGAGCGGGACCCGGACCTGGCGCAGGTCGATGCCGTTGGGCAGGGTGTTGCCGCGGACCACCTCGCCGACCGGGTCGGGCAGCGCGACGACGTCCCGTACGTCGGAGGCGATGGCCCGCACCCGCTCCGGGGTGAGGGTCAGCCGGTCGATGATGGCCTCGGGGGTGCCGGCCTCGCGGGCCTTGGCCACGTCCTGCGCGTTGGCCTCGACGATCTCGCTGGTCCGGACCTCCAGGGCGTCGGCGACGGCGAGCAGCGCGTCGTCCTTGACGGCCCGCGGCAGCGGCGCGAGGTCGGCGGCGGCGGCCTTGGCCCGGTAGGCGGCCTGGGTGACCGGGGTCATCGAGTCGTACGGCGAGAGCGTGGTCATGGGGGAAGGGTAGTGCGCGGGGCGGGCCCGTTCAGGGCGTGTCCCACACCCCGAGACGGGGGGTTCGGGGGGTGGTACGGCGGGGCCGGGATGCACTCCGCGGTCAGAAGGGATGCACTCCGACCGGTGTGGCCGGGGCCGGTCCGTAGCCCGCCGCGATGCGCTGGTGGTAGGTGACGCGGTCGATGACCTCCAGGCCGACGATCTCCCAGGGCGGCAGGCCCGCGGTCTGCCGGTGCTCGCCCCACAGCCGCAGCGCGACGGCCGCGGCGTCGTGCAGGTCGCGGGCCTCCTCCCAGTACCGGATCTCGGCGTGGTCGTCGGCGTAGCGGCTGGTCAGCAGGAAGGGGTGGTCGTGGGCGAGCTGTTCCAGGGCGCGGCGCACCTCGGGCAGCGGGGTGCGGGCGCCGGAGACGCTGAGGGTGACGTGCCACAGGCGCGGCACCTCCTCGGACCCCTGGTCGGGGAAGCGGTCGCCGGCCGCGACGCTGGTCAGGGCGCGTTCCTCGCCGGCCGCGCGGGAACCGGCACCGCCGCGGGACGCCGCCGCCCCCGGGCGCACTCGTCTCACGACGGCCTCCTTCTCGCTCGCGCGTCGCCCCGGCGCGGTCGGCCCGGACTCTTGTCGCTGCTTGTCGCCTGCATGTCGCCTGTATGTCACCGCTTGCGGCTGTTTGTCGCCGCTTTTGTCCCTGCGGCGAGCCCCTTGGACAAAGTTGAGCAGGCCGCACGGCATCGCGGGGCGATTTTGCGGAACGTCCACCACCGGTGCGGGGACGTTTCGACCCATTACGGGTGCAGGATCACCAGATCGTCCCTGTGTACGACCTCACGTTCGTACGCGGGTCCGAGGTCGCGGGCCAGCTCCCGGGTGGAGCGGCCGATCAGCCGGGGGATCTCCTTGGCGTCGAAGGAGACCAGGCCGCGGGCGACCGCGCGCCCCGTGCCGTCCCGCAGTTCGACCGGGTCGCCCGCGCCGAACTCGCCCTCGACGGCGGCGATCCCGGCGGGCAGCAGCGACTTGCGGCCCTCGACCACCGCGCGCACCGCCCCGTCGTCCAGGGTGAGCGCGCCCTGCGGCGCGGAGGCGTGCTGGAGCCACAGCAGGCGGTGGGTGGAGCGCTTGCCGGTGGGGGGGAAGTAGGTGCCGGTGTCCTGGCCGGTGAGCGCGTCGGCGGCGCGCACGGTACTGGTGAGCACCACCGGGATGCCGGCCGCGGCGGCGATCCGGGCCGCCTCGACCTTGGTGACCATGCCGCCGGTGCCGACCCCGGCCTTGCCCGCGCTGCCGATCTCGATGCCGGCCAGGTCGGCGGGTCCGGCGACCTCGGCGATGCGGGCGGTGCCGGGGCGGCTCGGGTCGCCGTCGTAGACGCCGTCGATGTCGGAGAGCAGCACCAGCAGGTCGGCGCGGACCAGGTGGGCGACGAGGGCGGCGAGCCGGTCGTTGTCGCCGAAGCGGATCTCGTCGGTGGCGACGGTGTCGTTCTCGTTGACGACCGGGAACGCGCCCATCGCGAGCAGCTTGTCCAGGGTGCGGGCGGCGTTGCGGTGCTGCGAGCGGCGGCTCATGTCGTAGGAGGTGAGCAGGACTTGGCCGACCCGGACGCCGTAGCGGGCGAAGGAGGCGGTGTAGCGGGCGACCAGCAGGCCCTGGCCGACGCTGGCGGCGGCCTGCTGGCGGGCCAGGTCCTTGGGGCGCCGGGTCAGACCGAGCGGCGCGAGGCCGGCGGCGATGGCGCCGGAGGAGACGAGCACGATCTCCCGCTCCCCCGCCGTGCCGCGCACCTTGGCGAGTACGTCGACCAGCGCGTCGACCCGGTCGGCGTCCAGGCCGCCGGCCGCCGTGGTCAGCGACGAGGAGCCGACCTTGACCACGATCCTGCGGGCCGCACCCACGGCCTGCCTTGCCCCAGCCACCTGTACTCTTTCCCCTCGCGTCCGACCTTTCCAGCAATCTACGCGAACCCGGTCCGGCGCCGTGCGGCGGTCCACGCTGCGGACAGACATCCCGTGACCGTTCGCTCACGCAACGCACTTGGCCAGAAAGTTGTGCCGAATGCCAGTAGAAATCAAAAGGCTGACAAACATACTGTGAACACCGTGTCACCATCAGACTCCGCGGCGCCCCGCACGAAACGCATCCTGCTTCGTTCCGGCAAGAGCCCCTTCGATGTCGTCCCCGTCGAGCAGGCCCTCCACCGGGACGTCATCCTCACCAACGCAGGCAACCTGATCTTCAGCGACGCCTCGCACAAGATCCTCCAGACGCCCAACGTCGAGGTGTTCTCCAACAAGAACAAGATCGACGTGACCGCGGCGGCCCGGATCAACGAGGAGTACGACGCCTTCGTGGTGCCCCTCGCCAACGCCTTCCGCCCGTCGTTCGAGCCCGTGCTCCAGCGGATGACCCAGTTCATCCGCAAGCTGCGGATCCCCGTGGTGGTGCTGGGCGTCGGCGCCCAGGCCGGCCTCGACCAGGATCCGGCCCGGCTGAAGCCCTTGGAGGCGAGCGTCCGCTCGTTCGTCTCGGCGGTGCTCGACCGGAGTGCGTCGATCGGCGTGCGCGGCGAGTTCACCGAGCAGTACCTGCGGAACATGGGCTTCCGGGACGTCGAGGTGATCGGCTGCCCCTCGCTGTTCATGCACGGCCGGGAACTGCGCGTGGAGAAGCGGGTGTCCGAGGTGACCACCGCCTCCCGCATCGCCATCAACGGCTCGCACTCCGCCGTCAAGGGCCAGGGCCTGGACCAGATCATCCGGCGCACCCACGAGCGCTACCCGAACCTGACCTTCATCTGCCAGAACCTCAGCGACGCGCGGCAGTTGCACTGGCGGGACATGTCCGACTCGAACGCCAAGGTCACCGGGATGCCGTCGCACCCGGACCACCCGATGTACGCCGAGGACAAGGTCCGGGTCTACATCGACCCGGTCACCTGGATCGACGACCTGCGCGGCTACGACTTCTCCTTCGGCTCCCGCATCCACGGCAACATCGCCGCCCTGCTCGCCGGAACGCCCGCGACCGTGCTGACCGCCGACTCGCGGACGCTGGAGCTGTGCCGGTACTTCGAGATACCGCACCAGCGCATAGACAAGCTCCCCGCCGACCTCGACCCCGCCCGGCTGTACGAGGAGGCCGACTTCAGCGGCCTGGTCGGCAACCACGCCGAGCGCTTCGACCGGTTCACCGGGTTCCTCGACAAGAACGGCCTGGAGAACACCTTCACGCACGGCGACGGCGGCGTGGCCTTCGAGAAGAAGCTGCGCTCGCTGTCCTTCCCGCCCGGCGTCCGGCCGTGGCTCGGCGAGCCCGCCTCCGTCACCGAGCGGGTGGGCTTCCTGTACGGCCGGGTCGCCGCGCTCACCTCCGAGAACAACAAGCTGAAGCGGGAGCTGAGCCAGGCGAAGAGCAAGGCCAAGGCGCAGGCGAAGGCCGCGACGGCTGCCGCGACGCGGAAGCCCGCACCGACCGACAGTTCGGTGATCCGCCGGGCCCGCCGCGTGGTGGGCCGCGCCTTCCAGTCGGGCCGTTAGGGCCTGTTGGACGCACCCCGCCGGACCGTCGGCGGGGTGCATAGCACGGCCCTCACTCCAGGGTTCCGACGACACGCGCGTGTCGTCGGAAGGTGGGCGCGCGTTAACCGGGGAGCCCGCTTCGCGACGACCCTGGAGTGACCGCAGTGCCCGAACCCTCGTCCCGCCGGTGGCTCGTGGCGCGGCCCCGCCGCCGCCCGTTCACCGCCAAACTGCTCGTTCTGGCCGCTCTGGCGGCGGCCTTCACCGCACAGGCGCTCGGCGCGCTGCTGCCGAACGTGCCGCTGCTGCTCCTCGCCACCGCCGCCTCGCTGGCCGCCGAGGGCGCGGTGTACCGCTGGCAGCGCGGCATGCTGTCGCTGCTGACCAAGTCGCACGCGGACGTCACGGTCCGGCACGTGCTGCGCGACCTGCTGCTCGTGGTGGGCCTGCTGCGGCTCGGCGAGCAGCCCCGCGAGACGGTGTACGCCCCGCTGGTGGCCGGTCTGCTGGCCTGTTACGTGCTGCACTGCGCGATCCAGGCGGTCTCCGTACTGGTCCGGCGCAGCCGGGCGCTGCCGGTGGTGACCCGCAACATCGACGCCTCGGCGCTGCGGCTGTCCCCGGCGCCGCCGGTCCTGCTGCGCCGCCCCGGGCACCGGCTGCTGGTCTTCGGGCTGCCGGCCACCGGCGGGCTGCTGGCCACCGTGGCGACCGACGCGCCGCTGTGCGGGGCGGCGGGCCTGGCCGTGTCGCTGCTGTGCTCGGTGGCCGGGCTCGGTGCCCTGCTGCTGCGGCTGCTGCCGGGCCGCCGGCCCGCCGGTGAGCAGGAGGTGCTCGACTGGTTCGACGCGTGGCTGGCGGAGTACGAACCGACGGTCGGGCTGTACTTCTCCGGTTCCAAGGACTCCGCGTACCAGGCGAACATGTGGCTGGAGCCGCTGGCCCGGCTCGGTGGCCGGCCGGTGGTGGTGCTGCGGGAGCGGTTCATGGTGCAGAAGATCGCGGCCACCGACGTACCGGTGGTGTGCCTGCCGAAGGTGTCCACGCTGATGCGCCTTGAGCACTCCACGCTCCAGGTCCTCATCCACCCCTCGAACTCCGGCAAGACCTCGCAGGTGCTGCGCATCCCGACCATCAAGCACGCCTTCGTCAACCACGGCGAGAGCGACAAGCTGTCCTCCTGCAACCCCTACGCCAAGGCGTACGACGAGGTGTGGGTGGCCGGCCCGGCGGCGCGCGAGCGGTACGCGCTGGCCGAGGTCGGCGTCGAGGACAAGGACGTCGTGGAGATCGGCCGCCCGCAGCTGGACGCGGTACGCCCGTACGCGGGGCCGCCGGCCGGCCGGTACACGACCGTGCTGTACGCGCCGACCTGGGAGGGCTGGGACGGCAACCCCGGCAACACCTCGGTGATCGCGGCCGGGGAGAACCTGGTCCGGGCGCTGCTCGCCGATCCGGGCGTCCGGCTGGTGTACAAGCCGCATCCGCTGACCGGGACGGTGGACCCGCGGGCCGGGGCCGCCGATCTGCGCATCCGGGAGCTGATCCGGGCGGCGGACCGGGGGCGGTCGGCGGCACGGCCGGCCCACTCGGCGGAACTGGCCGAGCACGCGGCCCGGTTGGAGCGGCTGACCAGGTCGGTGCCGCGGGCCGGGGCGGACCAGGTGGAGCGGATGCTCGCGCAGGCGGCGCCGGAGCCGGGGCGGGCCGCGGCGGTGGCCGAGGCGGCGGCCGGCTGGAACGCGGCGTACTGGGCGGCGCTGCCGGAGGGCGAGCACCGGATCGTCACCGAGGCGCGGCCCGCGCTGTACTCCTGCTTCGACCAGGCCGATCTGCTGATCAGCGATGTGTCGAGCGTGATCAGCGACTTCCTGGCGAGCGGGAAGCCGTACGCGGTGGCCAACACCAGCGGGCTGTCCCAGGAGGCGTTCCGGGTGGCGTTCCCGACGGTGGCGGCGGCGACCGTGCTGACGCCGGACGCGGCCGGGGTCCCGGCGCTGCTCGCGGCGGTGCGGCAGCCGGAGCGGGACACCTTCGCCGCGGCCCGCGCGGCGCTGGCGCTGCGGCTGCTGGGCCCGGCGGAGCCGCCCGCCCAGCAGCGCTTCGGCGCGGCCGTACGGGCCCTGGCGGAGTCGGCCCGCGACCACCGCACCCGCACGGCCGGCCGGCTGACGGCGGACCTGCCCGGTCAGCGGCAGGAGAAGCAGCCGCCGACACCCGGGGCCGCCGCCCCCGGCACCCCGCCGAGGGCCGGCCGGCACCGCTGACGCCGCGGGCGGCCGGGGAGGCCCGCCCGCCCGGTCCGTGGCAGCGGGCTCCGGTATGTATCCACCTCGTCACACCGCCAAGAGCCGGCCCCCGCCGACGACGTCGGGCGAGGCGGCCGGCAGCAGCCGCCCCGCCCGGGGCGAGTCGCCCCGGGAACTCCGGGCCCCGACCGCGGAATCACCGGGTCAGCCGCGACAGGCTCCCGCGCCCGTCACGCCGCCGCCGGCCGGTCGCCGCTCTTGGGGTCGCGGGAGGGCGGGAGGGTCCGGCGGGCGCGGTGCAGGGCGCGGCGGAGCAGGGAGCCGGCCGGCTGTTCCACGTAGCCGAGGAAGGGGCGGGCCTCGCGGCCGCGGGCCCGGTACAGCTCGTCGGGGATGCCCGCCTTCCGGTCCCGGAAGTGCGGGTAGACCAAGTAGAGGTGCCGCCCGCCCTTCTCAAGGAGGGCGGCCGCCTGCTTCTTGGCCCGGATGAACTCCACGATGTCGTCCAGGAGTTCGGTCTGCCGGGTGGCCACCAGGTGCATGCGCAGCCGCTCGTTGACCTTCAGCCGGTCGGCGATGCCCGGGGTCCAGTAGGCGTCCAGCAGGGGCTTCGCCAGGTCGAGCTTGTGCTGCCGGACCTTTTCGGTGTCCTTCAGCCAGCGCGGGCCGAACTGGGCCAGCAGCGTGACGCCGAAGGGGCGGACCATGAGCTGGTCGCGCCGGGCGCCGGCGGGCACCAGCTCGGCGATCAGATCCATCAGGGCGCGCGCGTGGCCGAACCGCCCGGGGTAGGTGGAGGTCTTCGTCACGTGCTTGCCGTCGTCGCGGCCCACCAGGTAATAGCAGGTGTAGTCGGCGAGCACGGAGACACCGTCGGCCCGCAGGTACGCCTCCATCGTGAACAGCGCGTCCTCGCCGCTGAACAGGGACTCGTCGAAGCGCATGCCGTGCCGTTCCAGCAGCGCGCGGCGGAACAGCTTCTGGGCGGTGAGCGTGAACTTGATGTTGGAGGAGAAGACGTCCGTGCGCTCCAGCGACGTGCGCCACACCGACTTGGGGGCCTTGCGGTTGATCCCCTCGATGCGGCCGACGACCACGTCCGTGCCGGCCCGGTCGGCCAGCGCGACCATCCGGTCCAGCGCCTCGGGGCCGAGCCGGTCGTCGGCGTCGAGGAAGAACACGTAGCGTCCGGTGGCCCTGGCCAGGCCCACGTTGCGCGGGCCGCTGGGGCCGCCGGAGTTCTCCTGCCGGATCACCGTGACCGGCATGGGGGCGCGGGCGGCGAACTGCTCCAGGTAGTCCCCGGTGCCGTCGGTGGAGCCGTCGTCCACCGTGATGACCTCGACGCGCGTCGGGTCGATGGTCTGTGCCTCGACGGACGCCAGGCACTCGACCAGATACGGCATCGCTTCGTACGCGCCGATGATCACAGTGACATCAGGCTGCGGCACGGTCACTTGTTCCCCCTGGTCATGGGATTTTTCCCCGCGTTGATGCTGCGTTACCTCTTTGGTCACCGGTTAGACGGGTGACCGGGGGAAGTGGTTGCGTCACCCATGAGTCCTTGTGATGGACGTCATGGTTTCGGCAACGCGGACGGCCCGGCCCACGAGGGGCCGGGCCGTCCGGTGCGGGGTGCCAGGGGTCAGCCGGCGTTGATGCCGTCCGCCTCGCCCGCGGTGTTGGCCCGCGCGGTGGGCAGCGCGTCCGCCAGTTCCACGTCGGGGCCGCCGGCCACGATCCGGGACTCCTGGCCGGCGTTGCGCGTCTCCGCCTTCACCGCGAGGTCGGCGACCGCGTCGTTGAACTGCTCGATGGAGGTCGGCTCGTCCGGACCGAGCAGGTAGCGCTTGAGCTCCCCGCGGTCCGCGGCCAGCGGGTCCCCGGCCGGGTCGGCGACCGCGGCCAGCAGCGCGCCGAGCCCGGCGGCGGTGTTGTCGAGGATCACCGCGGCGCGCACCGCGGTGTTCTGCCGCTTGAACTCCTCCGCGCCCAGCTCCGCCGAGTCGGTGACCGCGTACGGCTTGCCGCTGGCGATGAAGTCGGAGACCACGCTGGAGATGTCGGAGACCATCGCGTCGGAGACGTTGAAGCAGTCGTACAGGCGCGGCTCGGCGCCGGTGATGACCCGGTGCTCCCAGTTGGGGATCGCCGCCCAGTAGGCGTCGTTCCACTCGGCGCGCAGCCGGGCGACCTCCGCGTGCTTGCGGGCGTCGACCACGCCGTCCCGGCTGGCCTCGGCCTCGTCGCCCTTGTCGGAGCCGCCGGCCAGCTCGGCGAGCCGGGCCTCGATACGGGCCAGTTCCGCCTTGGCCTTCGCCTGGACGGCGGCGTCCACGGTGAAGCGGGCGTCGGCGGCGCGCTCGGCGGCGGCCTGCTCGACCAGCGCGGTGATCCGCCGGTGGGCGGCGCCGGCCTCCTTGCTGACCGTGCCGGTGAACGGGTGCGGCTTGTACAGCACCCGGACCGGCGGGTCGGCGGTCACCAGACGGCGCACGATGTTCTCGCCGGCCAGCACGAGGGAGGTGTTGCCGGGGGCGCCGTCCCAGCCCTCCCAGGTCGGCGCGTACAGCACGGTCGGCATCCGTCCCTCGGGGACCCCGTGCCAGCCCTGGATGGGGGCCAGCTGCGGGCGGCCGACCTCGACGATGTCGTCGTCGCGGACCCCGACGTCGGCGATGGCGTACCGGTCGCGGCCCGCGCGCCCGGCGGTCCACACCTCGTCGTAGACCTTGCTGAACGGGTTGACGCTGGCCAGCTTGTCGCTGTCGCCGTGGCCGATGAAGACGTGCTTCATGGTGGGGACGCGCAGCAGGTGGATGTTCTTGCCGACGTTGGCGGCGTACAGCGCGACGCGCACCGTGGACAGGTCCATGTTCATCAGGTGCACCCCGCCGGGCACACAGATCACCGGGACCGTGGTGGGCGCCAGGTTCTGCAGGATGACCCGCTCGCGCAGGACGACCAGCGGCCGGGTCGCCAGCTGCTCCATGGTCTCCAGCCACATGTTGACCTGGTACGCGGAGTCCTTGGAGCCGGAGAAGTACAGCACCGTCTCGGGCCGGTACTCGCCGAGCCAGTCGTCGACGGCGGCCAGCACCTTCTCGGCGTTCGGCGGGACCTTGCGGCCGCGTACGTAGGGCAGCAGGGCCAGCACGTACAGCGCGCCCAGCACCAGGGTGACCGCGATGCCGGTGTAGCCGGCCGCGGAGCTGTCCAGCTCGGCGGCGACCAGTATGCCGACGACGGCGAACAGGTCGAGGTGCAGGATCTTCTCGGCGGAGCGGTGCAGCAGCCCGCGCGGCGGGGCGTCGGGGATGCGGATCCGCGAGACCAGGTCGACGTTGCGGGTGGCGACCGGCAACCGGCGGCGGTTGCGGATCAGGGTGACCAGGGCGCCGTGCGGGGCCTGGAGACCGAAGAAGGCGATGAAGCAGGCGATGGCCCCGTAATAGATCAGATTGTCCGCGAGGGACAGCCGGGCCAGCAGGAGGACCAGCAGCAGCTGCCGGATCAGGAACCGGATCGACAGACCGGCCCGGACCTTGCTGAGCCGGTTGATCAGGTAACTGTTCCTGCGGTGCAGGAAGTGGTCCGCCAGGTACGTCACGGCGGCCGCGGCCGCGAAGGCGGGAACGCTCGGGACGAGCGCGGCCACCATGAGACCGGGGAAGCCCAGAATCATGAGGACCGCCGCGGCCAGCTCGGCCGCGCTGCCCACCCGGGCCACGCGAATAGCGGTGGATATCACGGAGAACCTGCTTGGTGAAGGGTCTGGACGCTTCGTGGAGGTCGTGAAGGTACTGATTCAGGCCCCTGCCTTCGCTGCGTTAACGGCATGTACCACATTAACGAGCGACCACAGAGGCCTGAATTACAGAAATCTATTTGCCGTCGATTATTACACGCCGTCCTGACGGTCCAGCACGGCGGCCAGCGCCTGCTCGAAGCCGGACGCCTTGGCCGCGCCGGCCGTCGGGTCCTGCTGGCGTACGTCGATGACGTGACCGGTCAGCTCGGACAGCAGGACGTCGAGGGAGGCGCGGGCCACCGCGTCGGAGGAGAGCAGGCTGCCCGCGGGCTCCTGGCCGAACGCCTTGGTGCGCATCGGCGTCGCGGTCCGCTCGGGGTTGACGCAGTTCACGCGGATGCCGTCGCCGGCCCACTCGTCGGACAGCGCCTGGGTGAGGTTGACCATCGCGGCCTTGGTGGAGGAGTACAGGCTGTACTCGGCGCGGCCGCGGGTGTAGCTGCTGGAGGTGTACAGCAGCAGCTGGCCGCGGGTCTCGGCCAGGTACTTGTACGAGGACCGGGCGATCTGCACCGGGGCCAGGTAGTTGACCTTCAGCGCCTCCTCGATGGTGGCGTTGTCGGTCTCGGCGAGCTTGCCGATGCGCAGCACGCCGGCGGTGTTGACGACGTAGTCGATCCGCCCGGTCTCGGCGTACGCCTTGGACAGCGCGTCGTCGACCTCCTCCGGGTTCTCCACGTGGGTGCCGGTGGTGGAGCGGCCGAGCGCGTAGACCTTCGCGCCGTAGGACTCGGCCAGTTCGGCGATGTCCTTGCCGATGCCGTAGGAGCCGCCGAAGACGACCATGGTCTTCCCGGTGAGCAGCTCGCGGTAGGCGTCCTCGCCGACCTGCTCGGGGGCGGCGCCGGAGGCCAGCTGGAAGAGCTTGTCGGCGATGAAGACGTCGACCGGCTGGGTGACCTTCATGTTGTACTCGTCACCCGCCACGACGTGGATCGGCACGTCCGGCAGGTACTTGAGCACGACCGAGCAGTCGTCGGTGGCCTGGAAGTTCGGGTCGCCGGCCGCGACCTCGTAGGCCCGGCGGATGGTGGACAGCTTGAACGCCTGGGGCGTCTGGCCGCGGCGCAGCCGGGAGCGGTCCGGGACGTCGGTGATGAACTCGCCGTCCGAGCCGTGGGTGCGGGTCACGATGATGGTGTCGGCGGACGGGATGGCCACGTCGACGGCCTGGTAGCGCTCCAGGGCGCTCACGCAGTCGTCGATGACCCGCTGCGACAGCAGGGGGCGCACCGCGTCGTGGAAGAGGACGTTGCGGTCCTCGCCGTCGCCCAGCCCCTCGCCGAGCGCGGCGATGGCGCGCTCGGTGGTCTCGTTCCGGGTCGAGCCGCCCTCGATGATCTTCTTGACCTTGGTGAAGCCGGCCTTGGCGACGATCTTCTCGATGTCGGGCACGTACCCGGGCGCCATCAGGACGATGATGTCGTCGATGGAGTCGGCGTTCTCGAAGGTGGTCAGGGTGTGCTCGATGACTGCCTTGCCGGCGATCTTCAGCAGCTGCTTGGGGATCGACAGACCCACCCGCTGACCGGTGCCACCGGCCAGGATCACTGCGGTGGTACGGGGCTTGGCTATGTGCTGGGACACAGGTGACCTACCTTGGGGCGACAGGGAACTTCGAAATGGTCCCACTTGTGGTTACCGCAGTGCAAGGTGAGCGACCTCTGACGCATATGTGCGCGCAACCTGTCATTCACCTTGCACCGCTGGGTCCGTGTGCGTGCTGTGAGGAACGCCTCAGTGCCGGCGCAGTTTCTTCAGCGCCCGGTGTCCGAGCACCCGCACCAGGTCCCTGGAGGACGTCTGGTGCACCGTACGCGACTTGACCGGCGCGGTGTTGCGCACGGGTGCCGCGGCGGCCGCTGCGAGCGCCCCGTAGAGGGCCTGGGCGGCCACCTCGGGGTCGATCCGCGGCTTGCTGCCGGCCGCCTGCGGGGGCTTGGGCACGGCGGACAGCAACGCCGGGTCGCCCAGCACCCGTACGCCCATGGCGGCGATCCGGTCCGCCATCTCCGCGCCGATCTCCGCGGCGGCCTCGGCGGCCCAGCGCGGGGTGTGGATCTTCACGTCGTCCGGGCCCGGGGCGCACGCGTTCTTCATATGCATGACGGCGCCGTAGCGGACCAGCGAGGAATACAGCTCCTCGGGAAGTTCATTGCCGCGGAATTCCACATTGAGTTTCCGCAGCATTTCGGTCTCGGCGAGGGTGAGCGACCGGTTCGCCGTGTCCGGCACCGGCTGGAGCAGCCCGTCGGGCAGGCCGAGCAGCGTCTCGAAGGTGCGCATCAGTCCGCCGCGGTCGCGGTCGTCGACCACGACGACGGTGAGCCGCTCGGGACCGACCACCCGGACCCACCGCTCGACCAGCCGGTCGTGCCGGTGCCGCCGCCAGAAGCTGGGGTTGGGCTTCTCGTACGGCGGCTTCCTGAGCATGTGCTCCAGCCAGCTCTCGTAGCCCATCCGCAGGCCGTTCTGCACGTACTGCTGCCACTGCGAGGGCATGATCCTGGCCAGCGGGCGCAGCGTGACCATGACGTGCGTCCGGTCGCCGCCCAGTTCCCGCACGATCCGCTCGACGGTCTCGTCGTCGGGGGCGTCGGCGAAGAACTCGCTGCTCACCACGGAGGTGCGCCGGCCGGTGGCGGCGACCTGGGAGACCAACGTCTCCCAGTGCCGCTCCTTGGGCTTGCTGTTGCCCAGCATGCCGGGGCGCTCGCAGACCGCCAGGGCCGCCGACATCGGGTGCCGGCTGTCCGCCGGGAACTCCACGCCGTGCGCCTTCATGGCGTCCTTGGCGGCGAACAGCGCGCCCTGGATCGAGGTGGTCCCGGTCTTGTGCGGGCCTATGTGCAGCAGTCGGGTCCCGGCGGGGAACGGGGACACCCCGCTGTTGGCCGGGACGTCATCTCTCGTACAGTCCGTCTCCATGGTTAGGAGACGGTAAGAGGTCTTTCTGAGCGTTGGCTAAGAGCTGCGTCACGCTGTGGCACGGATCACGCCAGGGAGACGCCGGGGTGGCCCGCCGTCACCCGCAGCCGGGCCAGGGTGGTAGCCGTCGCGGTGGGCTTGAGCACCGTGTCCACCGTCCGCACCCGGGCGTCGATGCCGTCCTTGCGGATGTCGAAGAGGTGGTAGCCGCGGTGTGCGTCGACCAGCTTCCAGTGCGGGTTGTCGTTCTTCAGCGGGTCGAACTGGGCGCGGAAGGCGGCCTGGTCCTGGTCGCCGTTGCTGGAGACGGAGGTGCCGACGAACTCGGCGCCGACGACCGGGGAGTGGGGGTCGGCGTAGTCGGTGCGCAGGTCGCTGACCATGGTGAGGTGGCGGTCGCCGGTGAGCACCACCGGGTTGCGGACCTGCTGGAACTCCTTCAGCAGGGCGTTGCGCTCGACCTGGTAGCCGTCCCAGGCGTCGTAGTACCAGAGCTTGCCCTCGCCGACCTTGAGGTCGGTCTCGGCCATCATGATCTGGGAGGCGATCAGGTTCCAGCGGGCGGGCGAGCCGCGCAGCCCCTTCAGCAGCCACCGCTTCTGCTCGGCCCCCAGCATGGTCATCGACGGGTCCTGGGCGCCGGCCTGGGTGGTGGCCTGGTCGCTGCGGAACTGCCGGGTGTCCAGCACGTTCAGCCGGGCCAGGCGGCCGAACTCCAGGCGGCGGTACATCTGGATGTGCGGGCCGCTGGGGACCGCGGTGGCACGGACCGGCATGTGCTCGTAGTACGCCTGGTAGGCGGCGGTGACGCGGTCCACGAAGGCGTCGTGGGTCTGCTTGTCGGGGTCCTGCGGGACCTGGCCGGCGTAGTCGTTGTCGACCTCGTGGTCGTCGAAGGTGACGACGAACGGCGCGCCTGCGTGCATCGCGGCGAGGTCGGGGTCGCTGCGGTACTGGGCGTAGCGGTTGCGGTACTGGGTGAGGGTGTAGGGCTCACCGCTGCCCTCGTGCTCGCGTACGGCGGTGGCCGACGGGGTGGACTCGTAGATGTAGTCCCCGACGAACAGCACGACGTCCGGGTCCTGTTCGAGCATGTCGGCGTACGGGGTGAAGTAGCCGTGCTGCCAGTTCTGGCAGGAGGCCAGCGCGACCCGCAGGGCGCCGGTGGCGGTCGCGGCGGGCGCGGTGCGGGTGCGGCCGGTGGGCGAGAGCTGCCCGCCGGCCCGGAACCGGAACCAGTACGTACGTCCCGGGCGCAGCCCGCGTACGTCCACGTGGACGCTGTACCCGAGGGCGGGCCGGGCCACCGTGAAGCCGGCCCGCACGATGTCGCGGAAGCGCGCGTCGGAGGCGACCTGCCACTGCACGGACACGTTGCGGTCGGGCATGCCGCCGCCGTTCAGCGGGTCCGGGGCGAGACGGGTCCACAGCACGACGCCGTCCGGGAGCGGGTCGCCGGAGGCGACGCCGAGGCTGAACACGTCCTCGGACAGCGGGATCTCGGCCGCCTGCGCGGTGCCGGGCAGCCACAGCTGGGCGGTGGCCGCGGCGCCGAGCACGGCGGCGCCGCCGGCCAGGAAACGGCGTCGGTCGGTGGATGCTGCTCCGGTCATGGCTGAACTCCCTGGTGTCGCGAGCCGCGTGGACACCCAGGAAGCTCACGCTCCGGGGTGGTCGGGTCGCTGAACCAAGTCGTTCGCGTGCATGACAAGTACGTGGACAGGCGGGGTCCCGTTGCGACGCGGGGACCTCACGGTGAACGGGAGACGGTCGCAACGAAGCTTTCAAGGACGGGTGTTGGGGTGAGGCGGGGGCCGGTCAGTTCGGGAAGCTGTCGCCGAGCCAGCCCCCGTCGGTCGGCATGCCGAGGGTGCCGGGGCCGAAGACGAAGGAGCCGGTGGCGGTGGCACCGGCGGCGGTCGCGGGGAAGACCCACACCGCGCCGGCCCCGCTGTTCTCCCCGGGCGCCCCCACCACCGGCTCCGCGCGGCCGTCGCCGTTGCCGTCGACCAGGTCGAGGGCGGAGCCGAACGCGTCGGCCTTCTCGGCCGCGCCGGGCACCCCCGCGGTGTCCTGGTGGAAGACCTTGCCGCCGACGCCCGTGGGTCCGCCGGGTCCGCCGGGGATCACGGCGACGGAACCGGACGGCTGGACGGTGCCGACGCCCTCGGCGGGGTTGCCCGACAGGATGTCGCCGTAGCCGTCGCCGTTCACGTCACCCACGGTCAGGTGGCTGCCGAAGGTGTCCTCGGGCTCCTGGGTGCCGGGCACGCCGGGGGTGTCCTGGTCGATGACCTGGATGCGGGCGGTGTCCGGGCCGTTCGCGGTGCCGTAGGAGATCCGGATGTTCTGGTAACCCAGGAGCAGGTCGGCCCGGCCGTCGCCGTTCACGTCGCCGAGGGTGAGCGCGGAGCCGGTCGCGTTGGCGGGGTCGCCGTCTCCGTTGGCGAGGACGGTGGCCGACGCGAGCGGGTCGGCACCGCCGCGCAGGTAGTGCAGTTCCTGGTAGCTGCCCGCTTCCTCGCTCTCCTCGTACACGGTGACGCGCGCGACGAGATCGGTGCGGCCGTCGCCGTCCGCGTCGCCGGCGGCGAGGTCGGTCACGATCTCGTTGACGGGACCGGTGAGCGCGGTCCCCCGGGTGGCGGCGGGGGTGCCGTCCCGGCCGAAGGGGCCGGCCTCCAGCATCCCCTCGCGGATCAGGTCGTCCTGGCCGTCGCCGTCGAAGTCACCGGTGGCGAGCGGACCGTCCTGGTAGGCGCGGTCACCGGCGGCCGGCAGGGTCGTCGCCGAGGTGAGGCCCCCGGGGCCGCCCCACAGCACGGTCCGGCTGGCCAGCCGTTCCGCGCCGCCGGAGGTCCACTCCTCCTCCGCCGTCAGCACCAGCAGATCGGTGTAGCCGTCGCCGTCGAGGTCGGCGGTGTCCAGGTGGGACCCGAACGCGTCGCCCTTCTCGGGGGAGCCGGGTATGCCGACGGTGGCCTGCGAGTAAACCTTCTTCGCCGAGGTCGACGTACCCGACGCCGAGCCGTACAGGACAGCGACATAACCGGCCTTGGTGATGCCGTTCACGGTGCCGAACGGAGCGGCGACGGCCAGGTCCTCGTAGCCGTCGCCGTTGAAGTCCTGCGCCGGTTCCACCGCCCCGGCGGGCCGGGCCTGGGCGAGCGGCGACATGGCCGTGGTCGCGGCGAGGAGCGCGAGGGCGATCGTCAGGGCTCGGGCGGACTTCGCTGCGTCGAGGCGTTGGGGCACGTCATCTCCGGTGAGTCGGACGGCAGTCGGCCGTGGGACGGATCGAAGAGCCGTCCCACGCTGCCCAGTACGACTCACCGGTCGACGGGGTGGTTGTCCTGGAAGGTGGTGCGAGTTCAGGTCGCGTTCACCACGCTCACCTCTGGACCGGTCAGAACGGGTCGAAGCCCTCGAACGCCTGGTCCGCCTCGTCCCGTTCGGCCTGCCGGTCGCGGCGGCGCTGGGCGGCGGGACGGGGTTCCTCCAGGCGGTGGTCCTCACCGCGCCGGCCGAGCATCTCCGCCCCGGCCATCACCGACGGCTCCCAGTCGAAGACGACGGCGTTGTCCTCGGGGCCGATGGCGACGCCGTCGCCGGAGCGGGCGCCGGCCTTCATCAGCCGCTCCTCGACGCCGAGCCGGTTGAGCCGGTCGGCGAGGTAGCCGACCGCCTCGTCGTTGTTGAAGTCGGTCTGCCGCACCCAGCGCTCCGGCTTCTCGCCGCGCACCCGGAACAGCCCGTCCTCCTCCTGGACCACCGTGAAACCGCTGTCGTCGACGGCCTTGGGCCGGATGACGATCCGGGTCGCCTCCTCCTTCGGCCGGGCGGCCCGCGCCCCGGCCACCAGCTCGGCGAGCGCGAACGACAGCTCGCGCAGCCCGATGTGCGCCACCGCCGACACCTCGAAGACGCGGTAGCCGCGCTCCTCCAGCTCGGGCCGCACCATCTCGGCGAGGTCCTTGCCGTCCGGTACGTCGGTCTTGTTGAGGACGACGACCCGCGGCCGGTCGCCGAGGCCGCCGTACTGCCGCAGCTCCTCCTCGATGATGTCGAGGTCGGAGAGCGGGTCGCGGTCGGACTCCAGCGTGGCGGTGTCCAGCACGTGCACCAGCACGCTGCACCGCTCCACGTGCCGCAGGAACTCCAGACCGAGCCCGCGGCCCTGGCTGGCGCCCGGGATCAGCCCCGGCACGTCCGCGATCGTGTACACCGTCGACCCGGCGGTGACGACACCGAGGTTCGGCACCAGGGTGGTGAACGGATAGTCCGCGATCTTCGGCTTGGCGGCGCTCAGCACCGAGATCAGCGACGACTTGCCCGCGCTGGGGTAGCCGACGAGCGCCACGTCGGCGACGGTCTTCAGCTCCAGGACGATGTCCTGGAGGTCCCCGGGCTCGCCGAGCAGCGCGAACCCGGGCGCCTTGCGCCGCGCGGAGGCCAGCGCCGCGTTGCCGAGCCCGCCGCGCCCGCCCTGGGCGGCGACGAACGACGT
This sequence comes from Streptomyces sp. JW3, assembly GCF_052216785.1. Lineage (NCBI taxonomy): Bacteria > Bacillati > Actinomycetota > Actinomycetes > Kitasatosporales > Streptomycetaceae > Streptomyces > Streptomyces sp. JW3. Next base: position 105,952 of record NZ_JBQOUX010000011.1, read on the forward strand.
GCCGTGCCCGACCAGGTCGGCCAGCACGTTGCCCGCCTTGTCCAGCACCACCGTGCCGTCCGGGACCGGCAGCACCAGGTCCTGCCCGTCCTTGCCGGACCGGTTGCCGCCCTCGCCGGGCTTGCCATTGGTGGCCTTGCGGTGCGGGGAGTGGTGGTAGTCGAGCAGGGTGGTCACGGACTGGTCGACGGTGAGGATGACGTCGCCGCCCCGGCCGCCGTTGCCGCCGTCCGGACCGCCCAGCGGCTTGAACTTCTCCCGGTGCACGGAGGCACAGCCGTGGCCTCCGTTACCCGCGGCGACATGCAGCTCGACGCGGTCCACGAAGGTGGTCATGGGATGTGCCTCCAGTTACGTACGGGTGTTTCCTGGTCCAACACGCGAAAGGCGGACCCACTTCCCCGCAGGGAAGTGAGGTCCGCCTCGCGAAAGTCTCCGGTCAGGCGACCGGGACGATGTTCACGACCTTGCGGCCACGGGCGGTGCCGAACTGCACCGAACCGGCCTGGAGCGCGAACAGCGTGTCGTCGCCACCGCGGCCGACACCGGCGCCCGGGTGGAAGTGGGTGCCGCGCTGGCGGACGATGATCTCACCCGCGTTGACGACCTGACCGCCGAAGCGCTTCACGCCGAGCCGCTGGGCATTGGAGTCGCGACCGTTCCGGGTGGACGATGCGCCCTTCTTGTGTGCCATCTCTCCTCAGTCCCTTACTTCGCAGCCGCGGGGATCTCAGTGACCTTGATCGCCGTGTACTGCTGGCGGTGGCCCTGACGACGGCGGTAGCCGGTCTTGTTCTTGTAGCGCAGAATGTCGATCTTCTGGCCCTTGTGGTGGTCCACGACCTCGGCCTGGACCTTGATGCCGGCCAGCACCCACGGGTCGCTGGTCACAGCCTCGCCGTCGACAACGAGCAGGGTCGAGAGCTCGACCGTGTCGCCAACCTTGGCAGTGGAAATCTTGTCAACCTCAACGATGTCACCGACAGCAACCTTGTGCTGACGGCCACCGCTGCGCACGATGGCGTACACGCGGATCTCTCTTTCGCTCGGAGAACGGCACCCCCGCAGGCCAGCCGCCCGACATGACGGGCCGCCTCTCCTGGGCGCCGGACGCCCGGGAGGATGAGGTTTACGGGGATGTGGCGAGTCTATGGACACGCCGACGCCCAAGGTTACGGGGGCGGCATCCGCCGGTCAAACCGGGTGCGGGCGGCCGACGCCGGGGCGGAGCGGCCACGGACCCTCAAGGTCCGCCGCCGCCCCGCCCCGTTCCGTCCGCCCCGTTCCGTCCGGCCCGGTCCGCTCCGGCTCAGTCCTCCGTGGTGGCCGACACCGACGGTGCCGGCTGCTCGGCCGCCGCGGTCTTCTTCGACGTGGTCTTCTTGGCGGCCGACTTGGTCGTCGACTTGGTGGTCTTCGCCGCCTTCTTGGCCGTCGTCGTCTTCTTCGCCGCCGTCTTCTTCGTGGCGGCCGTCTTGGTGGCCGTCGTCTTCTTGGCGGCGGCCTTCTTCGCCGGGGCCTTCTTGGCCGCCTTGCGGGCGGTCTTCTTGGCCGGGGCGGCCTCCTCGGCGGCGGCCGGGGTCTCCTCGGCGGCCGGGGCCTCCGTGGCGGCCGGGGCCTCCGTGGACGGCACGACCACGACGGCGGCCTCCGCGTCGGCGGTGGGCGCGGTGGCCTTGCGCACGGCACGGCGGCGCGGCCGGGCCGGGGGCGCCGGCTCCGCGGCGGCCGGCTCGGGCTCGGGCTCGGGCTGCTCGGGCTGAGCGGCCTGCGGCTCGGGCTGCTCCACCGGTGCGGCGGTCTCCGGGACCGTCACCACGGCGGCCTCCGCACCGGCCGGCGAACCGGCGGGCGCGGACACCTTGCGGGTCGCCCTGCGCCGCGTACGGCCGCCCTTGGGCGCGGCGTCCTCGACGGGCGCCTCGGCGACGGGCACCTCGCTGACAGCGGCCTCGGTGACCGGCACCTCGGCAACGGGGGCTTCGGCGGCCGGGGCTTCGGCGGCCGGCGCGGGCTGGGCCGGGCGCTCGGTCTCCTCCCGTGCCGTCGCGTCCGGCGCCTCGGGCTGAGCGGACTCGGCCTGCGGGGCCGGGGCGCCCGCCGGGGCCGACGCGCGCCGGC